>WGMV01000018.1 GCA_016124905.1 bacterium | reverse complement strand
GGAGCAGGTTGAAGCCGATGCCCAGGACGGCGGAAAAGATGAGCGGGTTGCCCGCTACCGCCCTGGCCACCTTTAGCGCACTCAGGGGGGTTCTGGCGGAATAACGCGCCATGACGATGACGGTGAGCATGTTGGAAAGCGGGATGGCCAGCGCGATCATGATGGCATAGGTCGCCACGCCCCTGGTATCGAACATGGACATGATGATGGGCAGGCCCACGTAATTGTTGAAGCGGATGGAGCCTTGAAAAAAGCTGGCGAAGCTTGGGCCGTCGAGCTCAAGCAACGGGCGCAGGGCAAAGGCGACGCCCCCCAGCAGGAGCATAGCCAAACCAAGTGCGGCCACCAGATGCATGACCATGGCGACATCGGTAAAATCGGCATCGGCAATGCTGTAGAAAAACAGGCTTGGCAGCAGGATGTAGTAGGTCAGCTTTTCCGATCGTTCCCAGAACTGGCCGCCGGGAAAATCGATACGCTTGAAATAAGCCCCGAGCGCAACGATGGAGATAACGGGCAGCAGCGCCGAGAGTATCGCCTGCATCCTAGCCGAAGACCTTCATGGTCTTGGGGCGCACCAGCACTTCCTCCCCCTTTTCAGGGCTGAGGGTTTCGGCCTCTGATTGAGGAATTTCCGCCTGCAGGAGGTTGCCGTTCTTACGTTCCAGCTCGATTTTCACCATCGGCCCGGCAGGGTTTAAGTGAATGATGCGGGCGGCGATGTATTCCTGCCCGGCTTCGGGGGTTTTGGTGACTTCCATTTCATGCGGGCGGGCGAATAGCGTCACCGGCGTGCCCTTGCCGCGCATGGGGCGGCGCTTGAAGGTGACCTGCGGACCTACGGGCGGAAATTCCGGCTGGCGGGCGGGCATGATGCGGCGAACAATGCTGCCGATTTCCGGATAACGGGCCAGAAGGCCGGCGGGGGTTTCCTCGGGGCGCTCCTCGATTTTGTGCATGTCGTATTCGGTGAGATGGAGGGCCCCTTTTTCGTCCTTCCATCCCTCGAACTCATTGTAGTTGCCGAGAAAATCATAAACAAAGGCGTTGGCGGGCTTGCCGTAGACTTCGCCCGGGGAGCCGACCTGCTCGATACGGCCCTGCCCCATCACCACCACGCGGTCGGCCACTTCCATCGCCTCCTCCTGGTCATGCGTGACGAAGACGGAGGTGATGTGGATCTCGTCATGCAGGCGACGCATCCAGCGGCGAAGCTCTTTACGCACTTTGGCATCCAGCGCGCCGAAGGGCTCGTCGAGCAGCAGTACCTTGGGTTCCACGGCCAGGGCACGGGCGAGCGCGACGCGCTGGCGCTGGCCGCCGGAAAGCTGGGCGGGGTAGCGGTCGAAGAAGCTTTCCAGATGCACCAGCTTGAGCAGCTCCATGACGCGGGCATGGATGGCGGCATCGGACGGGCGTGTTTCCTGGGGGCGGACGCGAAGGCCGAAGGCCACATTTTCAAACACGGTCATGTGCTTGAAGAGCGCGTAATGCTGAAAGACAAAGCCGACATTGCGCTTGCGGGCTTCCACCGTGCCGGCGTTGACGCCGTCGATGATCACCGTACCGCTATCGGCCTGATCAAGACCTGCAATGATGCGAAGAAGCGTTGTTTTGCCGGAGCCGGAGGGGCCAAGCAGGGCCACCAGCTCGCCGGAGGCGATTTCCAGATCAACCCCGCGCAGGGCGTGGAAATCCCGGTAGCTTTTTTTGACGTTCTGTACCTGAATGCCCATGTTTTGTTCCCCTTTAATGTCCGCGCCCGCGGCGGTTCATGCGCGCCTCGAGCAGGCATTTGAGCAGCAGCGTCACCAGCGCCAGCATGGTCAATACCGATGCCACCGCGAATGCCGCGACGAAATTATACTCGTTGTACAAAATTTCCACATGAAGCGGGATGGTGTTGGTCTCTCCCTTGATGTGGCCGGAGACGACCGAGACGGCGCCGAACTCACCCATCGCACGGGCATTGCAGAGCAGCACGCCGTAGAGCAAGCCCCATTTGATGTTGGGCAGCGTGACACGGGTGAAGCACTGCCAGCCGGATGCGCCGAGGAGGATCGCGGCCTCTTCCTCCTCCCTGCCCTGCTCCTGCATGAGGGGAATGAGCTCCCGCGCGATGAAGGGAAAGGTGACGAAGATGGTGGCGATCACGATGCCGGGCACGGCGAACATGACCTGTATATCGTGGTCGATCAGCCAGCGGCCGAGCATGGCGTGGCTGCCGAAGAGCAGCAGGTAGATCATGCCCGAGATAACGGGGGAAACAGAGAAAGGCAGGTCAATGAGCGTGATGAGAAAGCTTTTGCCGCGAAACTCGAACTTGGCGATGGACCAGCTGGCGGCCAGGCCGAAGACCAGGTTCATGGGCACCGCGATGGCGGCGACCAGCAGCGTGAGGCGGATGGCGGCAAGGGCATCGGGGTCCGCCAGGCTATCGATATACGTGTTCCAGCCTTTGCTGAAGGCCTCCAGAAAAACGGCCGCCAGCGGCACGCCGATGAGCAGAAGCACAAAACTCGCCGATACCAGAATCAACAGGGTTTTCACCCACCATGCTTCCTCGGTTACGCGGCTGACATTCAACATGGATCAGGCGTCCTTGCGCAACTGGTTGCGGCGTTGAAGCCAGTTGATAAGCATCAGCATGATGAAAGACGCCACCAGCATGACGCAGGCTACGGCGGTGGCGCCCGCATAGTCATATTGCTCAAGCTTGATGATGATGACGAGCGGGACGATTTCCGACACGCCGGGCATGTTGCCGGAAATGAAAACGACCGAGCCATATTCCCCCAGGCCGCGGGCAAATGCCATGGCAAAGCCGGTGACCAGCGCGGGAGCCATGTTGGGCAGCAGAATCTGAAAAAACACGCGCAGGCGGGATGCGCCGAGGGAGCTGGCGGCTTCTTCCACCTCGCGGTCCATATCCGCCAATACAGGCTGAAGCGTGCGCACGACGAAAGGCAGACCGATAAACATCAGCGCAATCGTGATGCCAAGCGGCGTGAAGGCAACCTTGATGCCCAGCGGATCCAGATACTGCCCAATCCACCCACCAGGCGCATAAAGCGTGGTGAGCGCAATGCCCGCCACGGCGGTGGGCAGCGCAAAGGGAATATCCACCATCGCATCCAGCAGCTGCTTGCCGGGAAAGCGGTAGCGCACCAGCACCCAGGCCAGAATCAGGCCAAAAAAAGCATCCACCATGGCCGCCAGCAGCGCGGTGCCGAAGCTGACCTTGTAAGCATGCAGCACGCGGGGCGAGGCTACGGCATGCCAGAATTCCGCCCAGTTAAGCGAGGCGGTTTTGATGAAGAGCCCGGCCAGGGGAACCAGAACGATCAGCAGCAGGTAAAAAAGCGTGAAGCCCAGGGTAAGGCCGAAACCGGGAAGGACATTCGGGCTGCGTTTGAGCGCGGCTTTGGGTGAGAGGGCTAGGCTGGTCACTGGGCGCCATAGATCTGATCAAACACCCCGCCATCGGCGAAGTGTTTCTGGTGGGCTGCCTTCCACCCGCCAAAATCGGCGATGCTCATCATGGGAATGGCGGGCATGGATTTATCCTCGGCTTCCGGCAGGCTGGGGCGGTAATGGTGTTTGGCGATGAGGAGCTGGGCATCTTTTTCATACAGGCCCTTCAGGTAGGTTTGGGCCAGCTCGGTGGTGCCCTTTTTCGCGGCGTTTTTTTCCACCACGGCCACGGGCGGCTCCGCCTTGATGCTGATGGAGGGGCTCACGATGTCGAACTTGTCCTTGCCCATCTGGTCCTGTGCGAGGTAGGCCTCGTTCTCCCAGGAAATGAGCACATCGCCCATGCCGCGCTGCACGAAGCTGGTGGTGGCGCCGCGCGCGCCGGTATCCAGCACGGGGACGTTTTTATAGAGTTTGGTGATGAATACGCGGGCCTTGGCTTCGTCGTTGTTATTCTGCTTCAAGGCATAGCCCCAGGCGGCCAGATAGTTCCAGCGCGCGCCGCCGGAGGTTTTGGGGTTGGGGGTGATGACCTTGACATCCGGACGGATGAGGTCGTTCCAGTCCTTGATGGATTTGGGGTTGCCCTTGCGCACCAGGAACACGATGGTGGAGGTATAGGGGCAGCTGTTATTGGGCAGTTTGGCCTGCCAGTCCGCCGGCAGGGCCTGTGATTTTTCGGCGATGGCGTCGATATCGTATGCCAGGGCGAGCGTAACCACGTCGGCGGAGAGGCCATCGATCACCGAGCGGGCCTGTTTGCCCGAACCGCCATGCGACTGACGGATATCAAGCTTGCCGCCCGGATGGGCCGCTTCCCACTTTTTGGTGAAAAGCCTGTTGTAGTCGTTATAGAGCTCACGCGTGGGGTCGTAGGAGACGTTCATCAGCTCCGCTTTTTCCGCGGCAGACGCGGCATGCGCGCAAAGGGCGATAAACCCAAGGCAGAATGCCGAAAAAACTCCCCGTATATGGCGCATAACATCCCCTTGCGGCGCGTGGCTTGCGTGTGACCAAGGTATGTTTAGGGGCTAAGTGCGCTGCTGTAAATGTACTTGCTGCTCGGGCATCGCCGAAGTGACCACATCGGGATGGTTAAGCGATTTATACTGCTGAATAAACTGGCTCAGCGCATCGGCCATGGAGGCGATGTCGCCGCAGGCGGTTTCGCTGGCCTGCCACATGTCGCCCGCGAATTTTCTGTTGCCCTCGGCCAGCACGCGCCGTGCCTCGCCGGTGGCGATCAGCGTGGCCGTCATGGCCGGGCCGAAAATGGGGATGATGTTCATCAGCACCGAGAAGCCGAATGCCTTGGCAGCCACGCCGGGATGCTCGCCAATGGCATCGGCGGCATTGTCCATGTTGCGCTTGAGGAAGGGTTCGTCGCGGTTGGCGTTCAGGCGCTCCTTATCCGCTTCGGCAAAAACACCGGCGATATAGCGCCAGATGATTTCCTGCTCGCTTGGTAAAAACAACAGCTGGCCATCGGGGCGCTTGTTCTGCGAACGCTCGACGAATGCCAAAAGGCCGTCGCCTTCCTTGATATTCTGCTTCATTTCCATCGCCAGCAGGATGGTGAGGAACGCCTTGGCCGCGCCTTCGGGCTGGGTATCGAGAAAGTCGCCGATGGCCTGCAGCATCTTTTGCTGGGGGTGGGGCTTCTGGATGATATTGCCGATAGCCTGCTGGAACTGCTGCAACATGGGGCTTCTCCTCAGGAAAGCAGCATATTAGCAGATAATGACAGCTCTGTGAATATCGGCGCTTCCCTGGGCTTCAGGCATGCAGAAGCTGATAGGCCTCATGCAGCGGCAGGCCGATGATGGCGCTTGGCGAGCCTGACATGCTGCGGATAAACGCCCCTGCCGCGCCCTGAAGGGCATAACCGCCTGCTTTTCCCTGCCATTCACCGGTGGCGATGTAGGCTTCGATTTCCTGTTTTGTCAGACGTTTGAAGCTCACGATGCTGGTGACGGTACGCTGGCGGAGCTTCCGGCCGGGCCATTGCACGCACATGGCGGTGGTGACACGGTGGCGTCGGCCGGACATGAGTTCCAGGCACAGGCGGGCATCGGCTTCGGTCTCGGCCTTGGGCAGAATGCGGCGGCCCATATGGACGACGGTATCGGCTGAAAGGATGACGGCATCGGGCCTTCGGGTGGCGATGGCCTCGCATTTTTCACGCGCCACACGTACGGCGTAAGGCACGGGCAGTTCATCTTTTTTCGGGGTTTCGTCAATATCGGCCGGCATGACGGCGGCAGGCACGATGCCGAGCTGCTTCAACAGCTCAAGCCGCCGGGGAGATGCGGATGCGAGGATGAGACTGCCTGCAAGAGGCGGCAGCATGTTACTGGGTCTGAGTCTGCTGGCCCGGCTTTTCCACATGGCGGAACATCACGCGGCCCTTGGTCAGGTCGTACGGGGACATTTCGATGGTCACCTTGTCGCCCGCCAGAACGCGGATGCGGTTTTTGCGCATTTTGCCGGAGGTATGCGCCAGAATCTCATGTCCATTCTCGAGCTTTACACGGAACATGGCGTTAGGCAGCTGTTCCATCACGGTGCCGGTAAATTCGAGCAGTTCTTCTTTAGCCATGGGATTCCTGAGAGGTGGTGATATTGATGCAGCGCTATAGCGCTTTTATCCACAGCTTGTCCAGAAGTTTTGGCACTCTTGGCTAGCTCGGTACGCTTGTGTCAGAACATATAGGCAACGGTGCTGCCGATACGGTGGTTCTGGTATTCGTAATTGATGATGTTGGAATCCACCATGCGGTACTGGTAGCTGAGGGTCCAGAGCAGGTTCCAGTCAGGAAACTGGCGGGCCAGGGTGGCGCCGAAGGTTTTTTCCACATCCTGACGGCTTTTGATGGGGTCGATGGTGAGTTCGGGCGCTTCGTAATTATATTCGCGGTAGCCGAAGGCCAGATTGCCCGACCATTCCGGCGTGATGATGCGCGTGTAGCCCAGGCTGTAGCCGATTTGCGTGTTCTCATAATAATCCACGCGGGCGCCTTCGTTACGCAGGGTTACGTCGGCGGTGACGATGTCGTTTTCGCTCCCGGCCCAGTTGATGCCGAATTTCATCTGCTGGGCATTGCCGTCGCGCAGGTCATAGATGGTGGTGGTTTCGGTGTTCTGGAAATTGCGGTTTTCCACCGTGGCATCGGCCGTGGCCTGCAGGGTGGGGGTGAGCATGTATTTGGCGTGGCCGTTGAGGCTGGCCACGCGCATGTAGGGGTGGTCGGCCAGGGTGATGTAGTTATACCCCACATCCGCCCCAAGAATGAGGCCGAGGTTCAGCTTCTGCCATTCCAGGCCGGAATTGAACCCATATAGTCTCAAATCCAGCGCATCCACGTCGCGCTGTTCGGCCATGTAGGCAATGCCGGAATTTTTCCAGAGCAGCTTGCTGCTACCGTCATCCGAACTCCAGGCGCGGTAATCGTAATTCAGGTTGGCAGCCGTGACGGTTTGCACATCATGCTGGGCGCTGGTGCTGCCATCGAGCGGAATGTTGACGTTGGTGCCGCCTGCATTCAGCTGGATCTGCCCGCCTGCGGGGGAGGCATTGGCGTTGGTGTCGAAATTCAAGCCCGCGATAAGCGCGCCGCTGATTTTGTGCGGGCTTTTTTCATCGTCGATACGGCGGATCATGCCATCGATATTGGCCGCAACGGCAGGAGGCGGATTGCTGGCCTTCACTTGCTCCAGCATGGATTTGGCCTCTTCGTATTGATGCCGCTGCAGTTGGAGCATGGCAAGGTCCAATTTCACACGCGGCAGGTCGTTGTTGACGGAAAGCATGTGGCGGTAGGCGGCTTCGGCTTCGTCCTGCCTGCCGAGCGCCAGCGATACGCGAGCATAGTCATACCACACATCCAGGTTGCGCGGATGCAGGCGGGATTCATTGCGAAGGCGGGAAAGGGACGCATCATCCACTTCCGGGTCCGCCGTGCGGGATGCCTCAGGCTGCTCGGATGATGATTCCGGGACGGCTGTCGGCATGGGCGCGGGGTCACGCACATCGGGTATGTTATCCGTGGTGACAGATTTTGGTTTGGCGGGCGGCAGGTATTGCTGCGCCCCGGCCATGCATGGAAGCATGACAGCCCCCGCGAGAGAGAGAGCCAGTGCGATGCGATGATTGGACATGTTACCCATGATGAATGGGTAGCGGCCAACGCTTAATAATTGGTTATTATCAACTCGGTTGGAGCAATTAAATCACGCCGAGTTTCTTGCCGACTTTCTCGAATGCGGCGAAAGCGCGCTCCATGTCGGCATCGGTCAGGTCCGCACAGATCTGGATGCGCAGGCGTGCCGTGCCTTCCGGCACCACGGGGTAGCCGAAGCCGGTGATGAAAATCCCCTCTTTCAGCATCTCCTCGCTCATGCGGATGGCGGCGGCGGTTTCGCCGACGATCAACGGAACGATGGCGGCTTCGCCGTCCAGCGGTTTGAAGCCGCGGGCTTTCAGGCCCTGGCGCATTTTTTCCACCAGCTTGTGCAGGCGTTCCACGCGCTCTGGCTCACGCTCCATCACGCGGATGGCTTCCAGCGAGCTGGCGGCCACCGTGGCGGGCAAGGCGTTGGAGAATATCTGCGGGCGGGAAACCTGGTAGAGATAGTCCGTTACTTCCTTGCTTGCGGCGATATAGCCGCCCGCTGCGCCGCCAAGCGCTTTACCGAGCGTGCCGCTGATGATGTCCACCTCGCCTTCCACGCCAAAATGCTCGGCGGTGCCGCGACCGTGCTTGCCCATCACGCCGACGCCGTGGCAGTCATCCATGAAGAGGGTGGCGCCGTATTTACGGCAGAGCTCGATGACATCCGGCAAGGGGGCGATGTCGCCTTCCATGGAGAAGACACCGTCCGTCACCACCAGAATGCGGCGGGCGTCCCTGGCGGCTTCGAGCTTCTCTTTCAAATCCGCCATGTCGGAATGTTTGTAGATGGCGCGTTTAGCCTTGCTCATGCGGCAGCCGTCAATGAGGGAGGCATGGTTCAGCGCATCGGCGATGATGGCGTCGCCCTCCCCCGTGATGGCGGGGATGGAGCCGGTGTTGGCCTGCCAGCAGGATGGGTAGGTGAGCGCGGATGGCGTGCGATGCAGCCTGGCGAGTTCGGCTTCCAGTTCATGATGGATGGAAAAAGTGCCGCAGATGAAACGCACGGATGCCGTGCCCGCGCCATAGGTATCCAGCGCCTTGTGGCCCGCTTTCACCACATCCGGGTGGTTGGCCAGGCCGAGGTAGTTGTTGGCGGAAAGCACCAGCACCTCGCCCTTGCCTTCCATGACCGTGTGCGGCTGCATGGGGGCCTGGAGCGTGCGCACGGCTTTGAAGGTGCCGCCTTGTTTCATTTTTTCCAGCTCAGCGGAAAGCTGGCTGTCCATGGCGGTTTGCGTGGCGCGGGGTTTGGGCTGTGCGGTCATGTGGATTACCTGAGAAAAATGAATCACGGCAAATTACAGCAATTGTGGCAAGGCGCAAGCCGCCTAGAGATTGCGGCTCTGTTCACCCGCCTGGCGAATGACCGCCATCAGGTCCTCCTCCACGGCGGATTTGGCTTCGGGGCTTTCCAGCAGGTTTAGGTCGGCATGCGTCATCCGGCTCCAAAGCGCCTCGACCCCCGCGCCAGCGGCGTATAACACCATGGCGGCGACCATTCCCGCCTGATTGGCGACCAGGTCGCGCAGGCTATCGCCCAGCTGCGTCACATCCCCGGTGAGAAGCTCAAACATTACCGATAACAGCCTGATATTGCCGTTAGATGACGCTCCAGTCGAGGACGACTTTGCCGGACTGTCCGGCTTTCATGGCGGTGAAGCCTTTTTCGAACTCATGATACGGCAGGCGGTGGGTGATGATGGGGTCGATATCCATGCCGTTTTGCAGCAGGGCGGTCATTTTGTACCAGGTCTCGTACATCTCGCGGCCGTAGATGCCTTTGAGCTTGAGGCCCTTGAAGATCACCTTGTCCCAGTCCAGCCCGGTGCCGGACGGCAGGATGCCGAGCAGCGCGATGCTACCGCCGTGGCGCATGTTGGCAACCATGGTCTGAATGCCGGACGGGTGGCCGGACATTTCAAGGCCCACGTCGAAGCCTTCGGTCATGCCGAGTTTGGCCTGCACATCCTCCAGCTTCTCGCTGGTGACGTTGACGGTGGCGGTGGCGCCGAGTTTTTTGGCCAGTTCAAGGCGGTAGGGGTTCACATCGGTGATGACGACGTGGCGGGCGCCGGCTTTGCGGGCAACGGCGGCGGCCATGGCACCGATGGGGCCCGCGCCGGTGATGAGCACATCCTCACCCACCAGATCGTAGGAAAGCGCGGTGTGGGTGGCGTTGCCAAGGGGGTCGAAAATCGCGTAGAGGTCGTCGGGGATGTCGGGGTGGCATTTCCAGACATTGCTTTCCGGCACGGAGACATATTCCGCGAAGCTGCCGGGGCGGTTGACGCCAATGCCCTTGGTGAAAGCGCACAGATGGCGGCTGCCCGCCATGCAGTTGCGGCAACGACCGCATACCACGTGGCCTTCGGCGGAGACGCGGTCCCCCGGTTTGACGGCGGTGACCATTTCGCCGACCTTATCGACGATGCCGACAAATTCATGCCCGACCACCATGGGGGTGGGGATGGTTTTCTGCGCCCATTCATCCCACAGATAGATGTGGAGATCGGTGCCGCAGATACCGGTTTTCTGCACGCGGATGAGCACATCGCCGGGGCCGATTTCGGGTACAGGAACATCCTGCAGCCAGAGGCCGGGTTCGTTTTTGGCTTTGACGAGTGCTTTCATTTTTTATCCTAGCTGAGGAGAAAGATGGTTGCGAGGCCGAGAAAGGCAAAGAACCCCATAGCATCGGTTATCGCCGTTAGGAAGACCCCAGATGAAATGGCCGGGTCCGCCCGCATGCGGCTGAGGAGGTAGGGAATGGACACGCCCGCCAGCCCGGCGCAAAGCAGATTGCCCATGATGGCGATGCCGAGCACCATGCCGAGATACCAGTCGCGCTGCCAGACCATGACGGCGGACATGGCGAGCGCGGCGAACATGGCGCCGTGCATCATGGATACGGCGAGCTCCTTGAACACCACGCGCCAGATGTTGACGCCTGTCAGCTCCCGGTTGGCAAGGGCGCGGACGGTCACGGTCATGGTTTGGGTGCCCGCGTTGCCACCGAGGGAGGCCACCACGGGCATGAGCGCGGCCAAGGCCACCAGATGCTGAATGGCGCCCTGGAAATGGGTGATGACGGTAACGGACATCACGGCGGTGATCATGTTGACGAAGAGCCAGGGGAAGCGGCGTTTCACCGTTTCGGACGCGCCGGTGTTGATGTCCTGCCCGGCGCTGATGCCGCCCATGCTGAGCAGATCCTCGTCGGCCTCTTCCTCGATCACGTCGATGATGTCTTCAATGGTGATCATGCCCAGGATACGCCCGTTGGGGTGCACCACGGGGGCGGAAACGAGATTGTATTTCTGGAAGAGCAGCGCGGCTTCCTCCTGGTCCATGCTGGCGGGGATGACGCGCAGCTCGGTGTTCATGAGGCTGCGTATCTTCTCGTGCCGTTTGGCGCGCAGCACCTTGCTGACCAGCAGCGTGCCGACGGGGCGGTTGCGGGCATCCACCACGAAGACGGAGTAGAACTCATCCGGCAGGTTGGGCTGGCTGCGCATGTAGTCGATGGTGTTGCCCACGGTCCAGAATTCCGGCACCAGCACGATGCGTTTCTGCATCAGACGGCCCACGCTCGAATCCGGGTAGCTGAGACCTTCTTCGACCTTCTGGCGTTTTTCGGCGGGCAGCGCGTCGAGGATGGCGCGCTGCAGGTCGTCCTCCATGTCCTCCAGCACCCAGACGGCCTCGTCGGGCTCGAGTTCGGCCACGAGCTTGCCGGCGCGCTCGGGGCCGAAGAAGGCCAGCACGTCGCAGGCGACGTCATGCTCCAGGTTTTCCAGCGTGGCGGGGTCGAAGTCATCGCCCAGCAGCACCATCATGTGATGGCGGGATTCGGCGGAAAGCATGTCCAGCACATAGGCGATATCGGCCGGGTGGAGGCCGCTGATCTGCTCGCGCACCTGGGCGTCGTGGCCTTCGATCAGCAGGCTGGAAAGGTTGCGGACGAAGCTTTCGTCGGCGATAAGGTTCTCGGAGAATTCGGTGCTGTGGTTGGATTCGGCCTCCAGCGCATAAGAACCGGCGATTTCCAGCTCGATCAATTCCGGCTCGATGGGTTTTTTGCTGGCAAGCTTTTTGGACGGGGCGGCCTTCAGCGCGGTTTTTTGCGCGGGGGTGACCTTGATTTTCTTTTTAGCGGCAAGGGTGGCGGCTTTGATGGGAGCAGGTTTTTTTTCTGGTTTTTTGGTCATTTACCAGCCCCTTTTTTACATCAACATTAACCGATAATCATTTACCCAGTTTCATTCCACATATGGTGCGGTCAAGAAGACTCGAACTTCCACGGGTTGCCCCACAGCGACCTCAACGCTGCGCGTCTACCAATTCCGCCATGACCGCACGCCTTGACAGATAGGAGGTGGGCTCTATCACAGTGTTTATGGCGAAGCAACCCAGATTAATATGCATGTTGCAATCAACCTGTCCGTCATTCCAGCGAAAGCTGGAATCCAGGCTGGCCGGGCAACCGGCATGGGCTGTGGGGGCTCTACGCCTGTTGGATTCCAGCTTTCGCTGGAATGACGGTGGTGGGGTGCCATGCAGGTAGAATACAGGTTCAGTAACGGCCTTGTTCCTTATGAAGAAGCGCTGGCCGCGATGGAAGCGCGGGTGGAAGCGATTGCGGCGGGTGAAAAGCCGCCGCTGCTGTGGTTTCTGGAGCACCCTCCCCTTTATACGGCGGGTACATCCGCCAAGGAGGGGGATTTGCTGGATGCGGGCGGGTTTCCGGTCTATCGCGCGGGGCGCGGGGGGGAATATACTTATCACGGGCCGGGGCAGCGGGTGGGCTATGTGATGATGCCGCTGGCGGACAGGCCGGGGTGCAAGGGCAAGGATATCCGTTGCTATGTGCGGGACCTGGAGCAATGGATCATCCTGGCGCTGAAGGATTTCGGCATTGAGGGGAATGTGCGCGAGGGGCGCGTGGGGGTGTGGGTGGAGACGCCTACCGGCGAAGCTAAGATTGCTGCCCTCGGCGTGCGGGTGCGGAAATGGGTGAGCTTTCACGGCATTGCGCTGAATGTGCAGCCGGAGCTGTCTCATTTCGGCGGTATCGTGCCCTGTGGCATCAAGGAATTCGGCGTGACCTCGCTGCAGGCGCTCGGCATCACGGCCAGCATGGCGGAGGTGGATGAGAGCCTGAAGCGGGCTTTTGCGAAGGTGTTTGACGCCACGCTCATGGGCACATAACCGTCATTCCAGCGAAAGCTGGAATCCAGAGGGCGGAAAGGCTGGATTCCAGCTTTCGCTGGAATGACAGAAATAAGGTTGAACGGACGCAACAAACTGGCTATAGGCGTGCCCTACCAGATGCGCGGGCGATTAGCTCAGCTGGTTAGAGCGCTACGTTGACATCGTAGAGGTCGATGGTTCGAGTCCATTATCGCCCACCATAGTTTTATACAAAATTCACACGCTGCACATATGGCCAATATGCGGTAATCATAAACCGGCAATCATCTAGTTTGAGATTTGGACTGTTCTGTTATTGGCTCCAGTATTTTTATAATATGGTTGTAGTCGTGTATTTTTTGCTCTTGTTCTGCAAGAATTTTAGATTTCGTATAAGCTTTGAGATTATGACGTGCGATATCCAAAGCGGTCAATTTTTGTTCTGGCATATCTTTGCATATATGCTGTTTGCCATTCCAATCGCATGTGCGCGTTGCTTCAATGGTGAGAACGGCATTGGGATTAGCACCTTTTTTAATTAATAAAGCAACCGTTTGCGGCAATGCGTAAGACGTTGCATTCAACAAAGGAGTCTGACCGTCTCGATTGCGCGATTCAATGTCAGCACCATAATCTAAAAGCATCGCAAGCATTTCTGGATTTTTGAGGGTCAAAAAAATAACCCCTTCTTCTTTATGATGAAAACAACCTTTGGATCGATACTTAGTATTCGCCAATTTATTACCTGACTCTTCCAGCAATCTTGAGGCGGTTGCATTGTCTTTTTTTGCCAAAGCTTGTGCAAGCTGCATACCGTCAACTGACTGATATGTTCTTCTTGTTGTAGAAAGGGTTGGCTCGCGAATTGGATATTCATCCTTAGTGGCAGACGTAACGGCAGGCTTGATACTGCACGCGCTAATAAGAAGAAGACTAAACGCTAACATGATGTGCGCTATTTTCATGCTAGCACTATAGCATATGGATTTTGCATATCGCTAAAAAACCACCCTGCTCTACCAGAATCAAATCCAACCTTATTTACTAGGTAAGACTATCCTTCTGCTGGCTATCCACATTATTTTGTCATAAGTCTGGGCATCCACATTACAATTTAGCATTATAATATAGGCATTAGATACAGTATGTTGAAGATTGGCATTACAGGCGCCACGGGGCGTATGGGCAAGGCGTTGGTGGCGGCGCTTTCTGGACAGCGGGATATGCGGCTAGGGGCGGCGATTACGAATAAGGGGGATGCGGCGCTGGGGTTGGATGCGGGGCGTCTGGCGGGGGTGGCGGATGCCGGGGTGTTGATTGGGGATGATGCGGAGGCGTTTGTGGCGGCTTCGGATGTGATCGTGGATTTTACGCGGCCGCAGCCTTCTGTTTATTATGCGACGCTGGCGGCGAAGCATGGGAAGGCAATGGTGTGCGGCACGACGGGGCTGGATGATTCGCAGTTCGCGACGCTGAACCAGCTGGCTAAAGAGGCGCGGCTGTTATGGTCACCTAATATGAGTCTGGGCGTGAATGTGCTGGTGGCGCTGGTGGAGCAGACGGCGCGGCTGCTGGGGCCGGAATATGATATTGAGCTGGTGGAGATGCACCATCGGCATAAGGCGGATGCGCCTTCCGGCACGGCGATGGCGCTGGCAGAGGCGGCGGCGCGCGGGCGCAATGTGAGCCTGAAGGATGAGATGGTGCATAGCCGCCACGGCTTCACCGGGGAGCGCAGGCCAGGGAGCATCGGCATGGCCGTGCTGCGCGGGGGCGACGTGGTGGGCGACCATACGGTGATGTTCGCCGCTGAGGGCGAAAGGCTGGAGCTGACCCATAAGGCCAGCAAGCGGGATGTGTTCGCCCACGGGGCGTTGGCGGCGGCGCGGTGGCTGGCGGGACAGAAGGCCGGGAAGCTGTGGCATATGAAGGATATGGTGGGTAGTTTGGGGCAAAAGTAGACTGGCAGGGTTGGTGCGCAGGATTTGCCTCTATTATTGTGAGGCCCCCTCACCCGCTATTATTAAGATACCCCCTCACCCCAACCCTCTCCCGCAAGGGGAGAGGGAGTTACAGGCGGCGTGTGGCTCCGCAGATTAAGCAAGCCGGCCTGCCCCCTCTCCCCTTGCGGGAGAGGGTTGGGGTGAGGGGTGGAGCGGAAATCAGGAGCGTTTGCGGGGGCGGGGAATTTGTTAAAAAACTATTCGTTTATCGCTTGACGGTGCGGGGTGTTTGCGTTAAGCAGACACTCCTTTTTTCGTGCAGAGCCGCCCGAGCTGGCAGGTTATGCGCCTAAAATACAACAATAACTATTGTGGTACCCATGCGTAGCTTCATTGCAAAACCCGCCGAGGTTGAGAAAAAATGGCTTGTTATCGATGCCGAAGGTCTGGTGCTGGGTCGCCTTGCCTCGCACGTGGCCAACATCCTGCGCGGTAAAAACAAAGGGATTTTCACCCCGTTCATCGATACCGGTGACAATGTGATCATCGTGAATGCCGAGAAAGTCGTTTTGACCGGCAAAAAACGCGAAGAGAAAATCTATTATCACCACACGGGCCACCCGGGTGGTATCAAGGACACGACCGCCCGCAAGGTGCTGGAAGGCAAATACCCCGAGCGCGTGATCCAGAAAGCCGTTGAGCGCATGATGCCGAAGGAAAGCCCTCTGGCCCGCGCCCAGCTGACCAAGCTGCATGTTTACGCAGGCCCGAGCCATCCGCACGAAGCACAAAAGCCGGTTGCGTATGACTTCGCCTCCCTTAACCCGAAGAATAAAAAGGCTGCCTAATGACGATCGCGCAAGCTACTGAGCGTAAATCCGAAGTGGATAAACTGGGTCGTGCTTACTCCGGCGGTCGCCGTAAAGAGGCATCTGCCCGCGTGTGGATCAAGAGCGGCAGCGGCAAGATCGTCGTCAATGGCCGCCCGATGGAAAAATACTTCGCCCGTCCGGTGCTGCAGATGATCCTGCGCCAGCCGTTCGGCGCGGTGAACCGCGAAAAAGGCTTTGATGTGATGTGCACCGTGATCGGTGGCGGTTTGTCCGGCCAGGCCGGCGCCGTACGTCACGGCATCAGCCGCGCGCTGGACAAGTTCGACCCGTCCTTCCACGTCGTGCTGCGCCAGGGCGGCTTCCTGACCCGCGACAGCCGTGCGGTTGAGCGTAAGAAATACGGCCGTAAGAAAGCCCGTCGTCGCTTCCAGTTCTCGAAGCGCTAGGCTTACGTATATTCTACACAAGTCGGGGCGCTTCTTCGGAAGCGCCCTTTTTTGTTGGTTTTTTTAATCTTCCCCTCACCCCTACCCTCTCCCCGCAAGCGGGGAGAGGGAGATTGGCGGCCAGGGGGTGTTTTACAGGGGGCATTCATGGTTAAAGCAGCCATTATCGGGGCGAGCGGTTATACAGGTGCGGAGCTGGTGCGTTTGCTTTCCGGCCATCCCAACGTCACCCTCACCACACTGTGCGCCGACCGCAAGGCTGGGCAGAGCATGGGCGCGGTGTTTCCGCACCTGGCTTGGCTGAAGCTTCCGGAGCTGATTACGGTGGAGCAGGTGGACTGGAGCCAGGTGGAGGTGGCTTTCTGCGCCCTGCCCCACGGCGCCTCGCAGGAGGTGATTGCGGCCATTCCTGAGCATGTGGTGGTGATCGACCTTTCGGCGGATTTCCGTTTGAACGATGTGGGAAGCTACGCGACCTGGTATGGCCATGCGCACCGGGCGCCGGAACTGCAGAAGCAAGCGGTGTATGCACTGAGCGAACTGGCGCGGGAGGCGATTCGGAATACGCGCATCATCGCCTGCCCGGGTTGCTACCCGACCTCGGTATTGCTGCCGGTGTTGCCACTGCTGCAGGCGGGAGCCATTGAGGTGGACCGCATCATTGCCGACAGCAAGTCCGGCACGTCCGGCGCGGGGCGCGGGGCCAAGGAGAGCAGCCTGTTTTGCGAGGTGAACGAAGGGTTTGCGGCTTATGGCATCGGCGGGCACCGGCATGTGAGCGAGCTGGAACAGGAAGTGAAGAAGGCGGGCGGAGAAAGCGCCGCGCTGGAATTCACGCCGCACCTGGTGCCGATGAACCGGGGGATTCTTTCCACTATTTACGTGAAGCCCAAGGCTGGGCAGACGGCTTCCTCCCTCAGGCAATTGCTGGTTAAGCAGTATGAGGGCGAGGCATTCGTGCATGTGCTGGATGAGGGGATTGCACCGAGCACGCATATGGTGCGCGGCAGCAACCACGCGGCCATCAATGTGTTTGCGGGACGGACAAAAGGCACGGCGATTATCGTGAGTGCGATTGATAATCTGCTGAAGGGTGCTTCCGGCCAGGCGGTTCAGAATTTCAACATCCGCTTCGGGTTTGATGAGATTGCGGGGCTTGCATCGCCGGCTCTGTTTCCGTAGGCTTTCCCCTCACCCTACCCCTCTCCCCGCAAGCGGGGAGAGGGAACTGATGGAGAGTGATCATGCCTGTTTCCGCCTATAACGGCCTGTTGCCGAAAATCGCGACGTCCACCTTCATAGCGCCGAGTGCGGATGTGATCGGCGATGTGGTGATCGGGGCGGAGAGCAATGTCTGGTTTCAGTGCGTGGTGCGGGGGGATGTGAATTACGTCCGTATCGGCGAGCGCACGAATATTCAGGACGGCACGATCATTCATGTAACGCGCGATTATGGCGGGCTGACCAACGGCGCGCCAACCGTCATCGGCAATGGCGTGACGGTGGGGCATAAATGCATTCTGCACGGGTGCACGCTGGAGGATGAATGTTTCATCGGCATGGGGGCCACGGTGATGGACCATGCGGTGGTGGAGACACACGGGTTTCTGGCCGCGGGCAGCCTGCTGACGGAAGGCAAGCGCGTGAAAAGCGGTGAACTCTGGGCGGGAAGCCCGGCGAAATTTCTCCGTCCGCTCAAGCCACAGGAGCTGGCGTTTATCCCGGTTTCAGCCGCTAACTATGTCGCGCTATCCAGGGAATATATGGTATAGGCCATGTCGGTAACCCACCATTAATGGTAGGGTTTTATGCTGCGGCGCATGCATTGTCCGCATAGGTTTTTGCTGGCAATTTCATTGGCACTACGATACTAAGGGCCGTTTTGTAACATGAGAGACCCCATGGCTTTATCCCGTTTTGTGTTTGCGACCACCGTTCTGGCAAGCACCGTCTTCTGGCTTGGCACCGATGCATCGGCCCAGATGCCATCCCCCCAGCTGGATGAAACCGCCGCCAGCAGCATGGCGGATGAAAGCGAAAGCCTGGGTACGTTCAAAAGCATCGAGGTGCATGGCAACCAGCGTGTGGAAGTGGCCACGGTGGAGACCTATATCGGGCTGCGCCGTAATGAACCGGTAACGCAGAACGACCTGAACGACGCGTTGAAAAAACTGTTCGCCACCGAGCTTTTCGCCGATGCCAGCGTGCATATGAGCGGCGATACGCTGGTGGTGGAAGTGAAGGAAAACCCCGTGGTGAACAAGATCGCCTTCGAGGGGAACGACAAGTTCAAGGATGAAGAGCTTCGCAAGGAAATTCAGCTGAAGCCGCGCGGCGTGTACACGCTGAACAAGGTGAACGAGGATGCCGAGCGCCTGACGAACCTCTATCACCGTTCCGGCCGTTTTCAGGGCGTGGTGACACCGAAGATCATCGCGCGTGAGCAAAACCGCGTGGATGTGGTATTTGAGATCGACGAAGGTGCGGTGACGAAGATTCAGGGCATCAATTTCGTCGGCAACCAGGTTTATTCCGACCGTCAGCTGCGCAACCAGCTGCAATCGGAAATCACGCACTGGTATAAATTCTTCACCAATAACGATGCCTACGATCAGGACCGTGTAAATTTCGACAAGGAAAAGCTGCGCCGCTTCTACGTGTCGCACGGGTATGCGGATTTCAAGGTGAACTCGGTGGTGTCGGAATTCTCGCCCGAGGATAACGGCTTTTACCTCACCTTCAATATCGAGGAAGGCCCGCATTACAATTTTGGCGGCATCAAGGCTTCCAGCGCCTTCAGCGATGTGGACGCGGAAGAATTGAAAACGGTGGCCACTACGCTGGAAGGCGAGGAATATAACGCCAACCAGATTGAGGAATCGACCGAGAAAATGTCCGACATGCTGGGCGACAAGGGCTATGCGTTTGCCAAAGTCGAGCCCAAGCTGGAGCGCAATACGGACGACCATACGATCAGCGTGACCTATAGTGCGCTGGAAGCGCCGCGCGTCTATGTGGAGCGCATCAATGTGACGGGTAACGTGCGCACGGAAGACGAAGTGCTGCGCCGCGAATTCCGCCTCAGCGAGGGCGATCCCTTCTCCACCAGCAAGCTCAAGCGCACCGAGCAGCGTTTGAAGAACCTTGGCTATTTCGACAAGGTTGACGTAAATACCGCCCCGGGCAGCGCGCCGGACCGCGCGAATATCGATGTGGATGTGTCGGAAAAATCCACCGGTGAATTGTCGCTGGGCGCCGGTTTCTCGACGCTTGACGGTGCCTTGTTCGATATCGGGCTGCGCGAAGACAACTTCCTCGGTGCGGGTAAAAAGCTGAGCGCGCGCGCGATGATCGCGCAGGAGCGCCAGGATTATACGTTCGGCTATACCGAGCCTTACTTCCTTGACCGTGAGATCGCTGCCGGGGTGGATATTTTCAACACTACGCAGGATTTCCGCACGCAATCGTCGTTCGACCGCCGTACGACCGGTGGCCGCCTGCGCATGGGCTACGCGCTGTCGGAAAATCTTGACCACAGCATCAGCTACACATTGCGCGAGGATGAGGTGAGCAACATCCGCGCCGGTGCTTCGCGTTATATCTGGGCGCAGGAAGGGCAATATTCGACCTCCATGCTGGGCCACAGCCTGCTGTACGACACCCGCGACAGCAAATTCGACCCGAGCAAGGGCTTTTTCGTGCGATTCACGCAGGAAGTCGCCGGGCTTGGCGGCGATGCGAAATATATCCGCCATGAAGGCAAGGCCGGTTGGTTTTACAGCGTGATGCCGCAATGGATTCTTCAGGTTTCCGGCCAGGCGGGCAATATTACCGGCCTGGGCGACGATAATGTGCGCATCAACGACCGTTTCTTCGTCGGTATGCAGCAGGTTCGCGGTTTCGCGGATGCCGGTATCGGCCCGCGTGACCTGGCCACGCGCGATGCGCTGGGCGGCAAAAGCTACTATTCCGGCACGGTGGAACTCGGTTTCCCGCTGCCGGTGGATGACGACCTGGGCCTGCGCGGCGCGGTCTTCACCGATATGGGCAGCCTGTGGGATTCAGACGAAGTCGGCACCGGGCTGATGGACGAAAACGCGCTTCGCCTTTCAGCGGGCGCCGGTCTGGCATGGGCGTCGCCCTTCGGTCCGATACGTCTTGATTTTGGCTTCCCAATCATTAAAGAGTCGTATGACGATGAGCAGCTGGTGCGCTTCTCCTTCGGCACGAAATTCTAATCACTCGCTTTAAACCCCAGGAAAGGGACTTTATGACCATCTTCCAACGTACCCGGGCCGCATTGCTTGCTTTCATGCTCGCTGTTGCGTTCACCTTCTCCGCCGCGCCGGTTCAAGCCGCCGCCCAGCAAGGCGCAGGTGTGGCCGTGCTGAACCTGAAGAAAATCATGGATGAATCCACCGCGACGAAATCCATCCGCTCGCAGATTGAGAAAAAGAGCGACGAGTACAAAAAATCCATCGCTAAAGACGAAGAGCGCCTGCGCGCGCGTGACAAGGAACTGGCTGAGAAGCGCAGCACCATGTCTGCCGAGGCTTTTGAAAAAGAGCGCCGCAACTTCCAGGCCGAACTGCAGAAAGTCCAGCTGGATGTGCAGAAGAAGCGCGTGCAGCTTGACCGCGCTTATGGTGAAGCCCTGGGCAAGGTGAATGACGTGGTTTCCGGCATCGTGAAGGACATGGCCAAAGAAAACGGCTTTGCCATCACCTTCCCCGCCAGCCAGATCATCTTTTATGCTGACTTCCTGGACATCACCAACGAGGTGCTGAAGCGTCTGAACCAGAAGCTGGGTGATGTGAAAGTGGAAATCAAGCCGATCAGCGATGCTGAACTGACGGGTGGCAAACCTGCCGCCGCTCCGGCTGCTGCTCCGGCGAAGAAGTAAGCCCGTGGCGGACCCCCGGTTTTTCAAGAACCACGGTCCGTTCGCGCTTGGCGATATCGCTGAGAAAACAGGTGCAAGATTAAGGCGCGAGGCAGATGCTTCGCGCCTTTTTTATGATGTGGCGCCACTGCATGAAGCGGGTGAACGCGATATCGGGTTTTTTGAGAATAAGAAATACCGCGAGCAGTTTCGTCAGAGCCAGGCGGGCGCCTGCCTGGTGAACCCGGCGGAAGCGGAACATGCGCCGCCCAATGCAAATAATGGGGGCATGGCGCTGCTGCTGCATGATGCGCCCTATACCGCCTATGCAAAAGTGCAGGCGTTGTTTTACCCCGAAAGCCTGATGTCGCCGATGCCGTCGGTCGGCAAGCCGGGGATTGCAAAAAGCGCCAAGATTCACCCCAGCGCTCGCGTGTCGGACTTTGCCTTCGTGGGTGAGAATGCGGAAATCGGCGAAGGGTCGGTGATCGGCCATGGCACGGTGATCGGCCATGGCACGGTGGTGGGCAACCATTGCCTGATCGGCGACCATGCCACGGTGACGCATGCCATCCTGGACGACCATGTGGTGATTTTCCCCGGTGTGCGCATCGGGCAGGACGGGTTCGGCTATGCGCCCTCGCCCACGGGCATGATCAAAGTGCCGCAGCTCGGGCGCGTGCTGATCGGCAAGCATGTGCATGTGGGGGCGAACTGCACCATCGACCGCGGCTCGCTGAACGATACGGTGATCGGTGACGGCTGCAAGCTCGATAATCTCGTCCATATCGCGCATAATGCGGTGGTGGAGCCCTATTGCATCCTGGTGGCGCAGGTGGGGATTTCGGGCAGCACGAAAATCGGCATGGGTAGTATTCTGGGCGGTCAGGTGGGTGTGATCGGCCATGTGACCATTGGCCAGAAGGCGCAGGTGGCCGCTAAAAGTGCCGTGATGGGCAATGTGGGCGACGGACAGGTGGTGGGCGGCATTCCGGCCGTGCCCATCCGCCAATGGCAGCGCCAGGCGGCCGCACTTGCCAAGCTCGTGGGCGGGCGCATCAAAGCGAAGTGACACGCCGCCTTGGTTTTTCGCTATAAAAATACGGGAAATGGGTTAGATAGACTGAATAAGCTGGAGATGAACGTGAGCGTTATTACCATTGAAGAGATCATGCCATTGCTGCCGCACCGCTACCCGTTTCTGCTGGTGGACCGCGTGCTGGAAATCGAACCGGGCGAGCGCATCGTGGCGCTGAAAAACGTGACCTTCAACGAGCCTTTCTTCCCAGGCCATTTTCCGGGCCGCCCGATCATGCCGGGCGTGATGATCATTGAAGCGATGGCCCAGGCCAGCGCCATCATGGTGGGCAAGACATTCGGCGACAAGCACGACAAGCTGGTCTATTTCATGAGCATCGACAGCGCAAAGTTTCGTAAGCCGGTGACTCCTGGCGATTCCATGGAGCTGCATGTATCCAAAGTACAGAACCGCGGCGCGGTATGGAAATGCACCGGTCAGGCCATTGTGGCCGGGCAGAAGGTAGCCGAGGCCGATTTCTCCGCCATGATCGTTGATAAGAAAGACGCGTAACGTGCCCATGATCCATCCCACTGCCGTTGTCGCCCCCGAGGCCAGGATTGCGGATAATGTCCGTATCGGCGCGTTCTGTGTCGTCGGCCCCGAAGTCACACTGGATGAAGGCGTGGAGCTGAAATCCCATGTGGTGGTGGAAGGCAAGAGCCATATCGGCGCGCGTACGGTCATTTACCCGTTCGCGGCCATCGGCCATGCACCGCAGGATCTGAAATATAAGGGCGAGGCCTCCAGCCTTACCGTTGGGGCGGATTGCATGATCCGCGAATATGTCACCATCCATCCCGGCACGTCGGGCGACAAGATGCACACCGAAATCGGCCATCACTGCCTGCTGATGGTGGGCGTGCATGTGGCGCATGACTGCGTGGTGGGCAATTACGTCATCATGGCCAACAATGCCACGCTGGCGGGACATGTGCATGTGGGCGACCATGTGGTGATCGGTGGGCTTTCGGCCATTCACCAGTTCGTGCGCATCGGCGCGCATGCGATGATCGGCGGTATGTCGGGCATTGAGCATGACGTGATCCCTTACGGCTCGGCCATGGGGGAGCGCGCCAACCTGGCGGGGCTGAACCTGGTGGGGCTGAAGCGCCGCGGCTTTTCGCGCGAATCCATCCACCAGCTGCGCCATGCCTACAAGGCGCTGTTTGAAAGCGACGGCACGCTTGGCAGCAGGCTGGAGCGCGCGCAGAAAGAATTCGCCGACCAGCCGGAAGTGATGGAACTGATCCGCTTCATGACGAATGATTCCTCGCGTTCCTATTGCGTTCCCAAACCCCACGCGGCCTGATGGAGATGGCAATGGCATCCGCAAGCACCGCCGTCATCGCACCTGACCTGTCCACCGACATTCCGGTGGGTGTGGTGGCCGGCAGCGGCGAGCTGCCGCGCATGGTGGTGGAGCGATTCCAGCGCGACAAGCGGCCCTTTATGGTGGTGGCATTCCAGAACGAGACGCACCCGGAAACGGTGATCGGCGTGCCGCATGTGTGGCTGACGCCGGACAAGCTCGGCACGGGCATCCGAGAACTGAAGCATCAGGGTTACCGTAATCTGGTGATGGTCGGGCGCGTCGCACGGCCGGAACTCACCAGCCTGACGCCGGATTTTTCCACCGTGCGGCTGCTTTACCGGCTGCTGAAAAGCCGCCGCGCGGGCGACGATGCCGTATTGGCGCAGGTGGTCGGCTTCATGGAAGACCGCGGCTTCACCGTGCACGGCGTGCAGGAAGTGATGCCCGATGTGGTGGCCCCGCAGGGCGTGATGGGCAGCGTGGCGCCGGATGCGCGCGCGCAGGCGGATGTGGCGCTGGGCATTGAGGTGGCCAAGCATATGGGCCCCTATGATATCGGCCAGGCGGTGGTGGTTCAGGGCGCGCGCGTGCTGGCGGTGGAAGCCGCCGAAGGCACGGACCAGATGCTGTCGCGCATCGCGCCGCTTCAGAATAAAACCCCAGGCGGCGTGCTGGTGAAGCTCAGCAAGCCGAGCCAGGATATTCGTGTGGACCTTCCCGCCGTGGGACCGGAGACGGTGCGCAATGCCGCCAAGGCGGGGCTGAGAGGCATCGCGCTGGAAGCGGGCCGCTCCATCATGATCCGCCGCGAGGCGATGATTGCCGAGGCCAACCGGCTTGGGCTGTTTTTGTATGGGGTTAAATCGTGAGCATCACCTGTTACCTGATTGCGGGTGAAAGCTCGGGCGATATCCTGGGCGCCAGGCTGATGGAAGCGCTCCGCTGCAAAGAGCCAAGCATCCAGTTTTACGGCGTGGGCGGCGAGCGCATGAACGAGGCCGGGCTGGTGAGCCTGTTTCCCATCCATGACATCGCCGTGATGGGATTTGTGGAAATCATCCCCGGATTGCCGCGTATTTTCAAACGGCTGAAACAGACGATTGCCGATATCCGTGACAAGAAACCGGATGTGCTGATCACCATCGATGCGCCCGGTTTCAACCGCCGCATTGCCGAAGCCATGCAGCCCGAGCGGCGGCAGGGGAAAATGAAGCTGCTGCATTATGTGGCGCCTTCCGTCTGGGCTTACCGGCCTGAGCGAGCCAAACGGCTAGCGGGGCTTTACGACATGCTGCTGGCGCTGCTGCCGTTTGAGCCGGACTATTTTGAACGGGAAGGATTGAGCACGAAATTTGTCGGGCACCCGGTAGTGGAAGACACATTGCAGGGCAATGGCGCGGCCTTTCGCCGCCGGCATGAGCTGGGCGAAACGCAGCCCCTGCTCTGCCTGCTGCCAGGCAGCCGCCGGGGCGAGCTGAAGCGCCATATGCCGTTGTTTGCTAAAACGGTGGCGCTGCTGAAGCAGCAGATACCCGACCTTGCAGTGGCCATGCTGGCCGCGCCGGGCATGGCGCCGGATGTGAAGAACTGGCCGGTGCGGCCCATTCTGGTAAGCCGCCGTGAAAAGGCCGATCTCTTCGACGCCTGCAACGTAGCACTCGCCAAATCCGGCACGGTGACGATGGAGCTGGCCGTGGCGCGGTTGCCGATGGTGGTGACCTACAAGGTAAGCAGCACCAGCGCGCGCATGATGCGCAAGATGATGAAAATGCCCTGGGTGAACCTGGTGAATATTCTGCTGAAGCAATCCATCATCCCGGAAAAAATCCAGGAAGACGCCACGCCGGAGACACTGGCGCAGGCCGTGCTTACACTCTGGAACGACAAAGATGCGCAGCAGGCGCAGCTGCAGGGGATGCAGCAGGCGCTCGGCATGCTGATGCCGGAAGGTGCGACGCCCAGCGAAGCCGCCGCCGATGCGGTGTTAGCGAAGGTAGCACCCGTTGTTGATGTCAAGCACCGTGCCCGTGCAGTGACGCGCTGAGGGCGACAATAAGTACAGCACCGATTCCGCCACGGCCTGGGCCGTCAGGGGTTTCTGGATGAGTTCCGTTTCACGGTAATGTTGAATACGCTCCGGCGGCACCTGCGCGAGCATGCGGGTTTCCACCAGGGTTGGCGCGACGGCGTTGACACGGATGTTGGGCGCAAAGGTGAGCGCGCAGCTTTTGGTGAGGCCCACCAGCCCGGCCTTGCTGGCGCCGTAGACGATATCTGAACTTCCGCCGAAGGCGGTGACGGAGGCCATGTTGACGATGACGGCCTCGCCCTGCTGATCTTGCATGTGGGCGAAGAATCTCTGGCTGAAATGGATGGCGCCGGCAAGGTTGACCGACAGCACACGCTGGATTTCCTCTGGGGTGTAATCAAGCGGTTTTTTGGCGGGATAGATGCCCGCGTTATTGACCAACGCATACAGCTCCCTGCCCTTCAGGCCTTCAAACAGCCCGGCGACCTGGGCGGCGTCGGCCACATCCAGCGGGTAGACGGAATGCGGGGCATCGCCCAGCAGGGATGCGGATTCGCGCAGGCCTACCTCGTCCAGATCACAGAGGATGAGGTTCCAGGATGCCTGGCGGGCGAGTAAGTGCGCAATGGCGCGGCCGATGCCGCCCGCTGCGCCGGTGATGATGACGCCCTTCACCGCCGGGCTTTCGGCAATGCGCGGACGCGCACGCCGGCGCGGCCGGTCTCCACGATGCTGCGCACCTGCGGGTCGTCCATCAATTGATCGAAATTGTCGCGGATGAGTTCGTTGATGGCATCCACGGGGTTGGAGAATTTGCTGTAATATTTATCGCTGCGGATGTGGGTGCCGTAGATGGGCTGGCGGCCGTTGAAAAATTCATAGTCCACTTCCAGGATCCATTTTACGCCGAGGGAAACCTGATCGGACAGGAGGCGTGCGACCGCACCGCGAACCGATGCGCCGCCCGGCTGGTTGCGGATGCCGACACGGTCCATCTCGGCCTCGAAGGCCTGCTCCATGTGCTGCTGCACGGGGATGTCGAGATAGATGTGGGAGATGGGAATGCCTTCCACCTGGTTGGCGCTGAGGCCCTTGCGCTGGGCGCCGGTGTAGTCGAAACGGATGACTTCCAGCTGGCCGTTGTAGTGCGCCTCGCTTTTCGCCCGGTAATGCGGGGCGAATTTGCCGACGCAGCCTCCCAGAAGGCAAGGCAGCAGGAACGGCAGCAGAAGAAAGGCGAGGTGTTTCTTTTTGTTTTGCATGGGTGGCTCCACCGCATTATCTGTGACTCATAGTTTACCGTGCGCTGTAAATCGCCGCAAGCCAAGGTTTTCATGGATTTATTTCAAACTTTACTCATCAAGCTCATTCCCCTCTACATCCTTATGGGTCTGGGCTTTGTGGCCGGGCGGTTTTTGAAGGTGGACAGCCACTCCATCGCGCGGCTGATGATGTATGTGATCGTGCCGTTCGTGTTTTTCACGGGTATCAGCCGCATGGAGATGTCTCCCTCGCTCATGCTGGTGCCGGTGGTAGGCTATGCGATTGCCAGCACGATGGGGTTGGGTGCGTATGCGGTGGCGAAGCGGATTTATGGCGACAACAGGGCCAATATCATCGGGCTGGCATCGGGCACGGCGAATATCGGCTATTTCGGGCTGCCGGTGGCGATGATGCTGTTCGATAAGCAGGGTGTGGGGATTTACCTGCTCGGCATCATCGGCAACGTGCTTTATGAGAACAGCTTCGGATTTTACCTGACGGCGCGCGGGGCGCATGATGCGCGCGAGGCATTGCGGCGCACGGTGCGTATGCCCTCGCTGCATGCGGCGATCCTCGGCATCCTTGCCAGTGCGTTGCATTGGCAGCCGTGGGGAGTGATTACGGATACGGCCAGTTATTTCACGGGAACCTACACGGTGCTGGGCATGATGATGATCGGGCTTGGGCTGGCGGGGCTGGAGCATTTCCGCGTGGATGTGAGGTTCACGGGGTTGCTGTTCCTCATCAAATTCGCCGGGTGGCCGCTGTTGACCAGTGCGGTGATCCTGCTCGACAACAGCGTGCTGCATCTGTTTGACGAGGCGGTGCATCATGCGATGCTGCTCGTTTCCTTCATGCCGCTTTCGGCCAACAGCGTGGCCATTGCCAGCCTGCTTAACTGCCAGCCGCAGCGCATGGCGACCGCGGTGCTTATCAGCACATTTGTGGCGCTGGTGTATGTGCCGTTGATGGTGGGGCTGTTCATCCAATGAGAACCTGCCCATGCTCTCTACTGCGACGGGCTGCAAACAGCATTCTTTCTGCGCTTCGATGCTCACGTAGCGCTGCTACGCTCCGCTTCGATGCTCAAAGAAATCCTGTTTTCGCCTCGTCGCAGCGAGAGCATGGGCAGGTTCTACGGGCGCATGTATTGAATGTGCTGTTCAATACCGGGCTGGGCGGGGTGGAACAGGCGTTTCTCGATACATGCGTGGCGCTAAAGGCAGAGGACATCCATGTGACGGCACTGGCACGGCCGGATGCGGCCATGCTGCCGGTGCTGAAGGAAGCGGGGGTGGATATGATCACCTCGCGCTGGATAGGCCATCGCTGGGCGGCGCGGGTGCCGTTTTTGCCGTGCTGGCTGGCGGGAAAATGGAAGCGCTTCGGGTTTACGCATGTGCTGGCGCATAATGCGCGGGCGTTGCCGTTGCTGAAACGGCTATTCGGTAGTTTGCCGCTGGTTGCCATGAGCCATGGGAGCGACAAAGGGTTTGGCGCGGCCACGCGGGTGCTGGCAGTAAATGGCAGGCTGGCGGAGCGGTTGCGTGCCGCCCTGCCGGGGATGAAGGTGGATGTGCTGCCGAATATGATTGTGGAGGTGCCGCCGCTGGTGGCGCACAGGCCGAACATGCCCCCTGTTATCGGTACGCTGGCAAGGTTGAGCGCACGCGGGGAAAAAGGCGTGGACATGCTGCTGCAGGCTTTAGGTCTGCTGGCGGCGCGCGGGGTGGGGTTCAAGGCTGTCATCGGCGGTGACGGGCCGGACAGGGACGCGCTGGAGGCAGAGGCCGCGCGGCTTGGGCTGGCGGGGAAGCTGGAATTTGTAGGATGGGTGAAGGACCGGGACGCGTTTTACCGGCAGGTGGATGTCTATTGTCTGCCGTCGCATCACGAGGCGTTCGGGCTGGTGTTGCTGGAATCGATGGCGCATGGGGTACCGATAGCGGCAACCATGTGTGACGGGCCGCTGGATATTCTGCATGATGGCAAGAGCGCCCTGCTCTGTCCCGTTGGTGATGCGACGGCCATGGCGGATGCATTGGAACGGCTGGTGGCGGATGAAGCGCTGCGCAGGCAATTGGCGGCGGCGGCGCATGCGGATGTTCAGCAGTATCGGATGGATGTGGTTGGGAAGAAACTTGCGGCGTTTGTTGCGGAGGCCTGACTGGATTCCCGCCTTCGCGGGAATGACGGATGTTTAGCTCTTGATCCAGTTGCGTTCGTTTTCCGGCATGCAACTATGTTGCGGCCTTCGGCCTGATACGCGGCAATAAGCCGCGACGCGCTGGCGCGCTCCGGCATGCCTAGCTGCTGGATTTGATCCAGTTGCGTTCGTTTTCCGGCATGCCGAAATAATAGCCCTGCATGTATTCCACGCCGAGATCCATGAGGATTTTGGCGGTTTCGCCGTTTTCGACCATCTCCGCTACGGCTTCGAGGCCGAAGCCCTGGGTGAAATCCAGCAGGGTTTTGACGAAAAAGCGGTTATCGGCGTTGCCGGGAAGTTCGCGGATGAAGGAGCCGTCAATTTTTATCATGTCGCAGGAGAGGCCCTTGAGCTGGCGGAACGACGTGTAGCCGGAGCCGAAATCATCCAGCGCCACGCGGCAACCCATGGCCTGAATGGCGGCGACGAAATAGGCGGTTTCGCCCAGGTCGCGCTGGGCGGCGGTTTCGGTGATCTCCACAATCATGCGGTGGGCGATTTCAGGTGAGGCTTCCAGCACCTTGGTGAAGCTGTCGAGCCATTCGGAATCATTGGTGGTGAGGTTGGAGATGTTGAAGGCCAGCACCACGCTCGGGTCGCGCATCATGTCTTCCACCACCATTTCCAGCACGAGCTGGTCGATGATGTTGATGATGCCCATGCGCTCCGCCACCGGGATGAGCGCACCGGCGGAAGTGACGCGGCCATCCTCCCCGCGCAGGCGGAGCAGGCATTCGTAATGGGCGATCTTACCCGTTTTGGCATGGATCACGGGCTGATAGGCAAGTTGCAAGCGGTCGGAATGGATGGCGCTGTGCACGTAGGTGGCCATTTCCATCTGCTTGATGGAGGCGGCGCGGTTCTCGGAGGCATCCTCGGGGAAGCCCATCGCCTCGCCATGGCTGGCTTTGAGCGTGATGTAAGCATGATCGATGACATCGAGCACGCTGGCCTGGCCACCTTCGCAGACTTCCGCCAGCATGACGCAGCCAACCGCAGGCACCACATGCAGTGGCTGAATGCTGGAGGACATGCCAAAGCGCTTGAGCATCAGGTTGATCTCACGCGTTTTGGCGATCATCGTATTCTTGTCGGATTTGTTGAAGATGATGGCGAACTGGTCGCGCTGGATGCGGAAAAGCTCGTCATGCTTGCCGATGGCGGCGCGCATCTTCTCTTCCAGTTCCAGCACGATCTGCTCGGCGCTCAGGTGACCGTAGCCGCTGATGATCATCGGCATGTTCTCGATAGAGACGACCAATAGGGCGCCCTTTTGGGTTTTCATGCTGGATTGCAGGGCCTTCTGCAGTGCTTCCATGAAGACCAGCGGGTAATGGTAGGCTTCCTGCAGGGCGCTTTGGATGAGGGCGCTGGAGGAAACATCGATATCCGACACGAGGCGGGGCGTGAGGGTGGCGATGATTTTGAGGACATTGCCTTTGCCGTCGCACACGCGGGTGCCGTTTTCATGCACATAGGCATGGCGGCCGTTGGGCAGCTTGAGGCTGTATTCGCAGGTATAATGGGCGGAGGGCTTTTTCTTGCCCCTCCCCATAGCTGGGGTTTTGGGCGGCACGAAGCGTTTGCCCTGCACGGCGGGAAGGCGTTCATCGCCGATCATGGCCTCGAACTGGGAGGCTTTCTGCACGGCGAGCATGTTGGGGAGGCTGAGGACATCGGCGGCATTTTCGGACCAGTGAAGCTCACCGGTTTTGATATCCCACTCGAATACGGCCATTTGCGCGGCCGTCAGGGCATGGTGCAGCCACGATAATTCCTTGCTGGCGCTGATATTCGCGGCGGGTTTCACGGAAACGGCATTTCCTGCAGGCGGTTAGCCCCGGCACCATGCCGGAAGCTCGCACATTATGGCGCAGGAATGGTTAAACTCTGCCTAAGCATTGCTTTGCAAAGCGTTTACGGCTGTTGGATTCAAGAGGTTTTTTGCTTGATGAAGGCACAAAAAAGGCCGCTGTTTCCAGCGGCCTTCTCTGTTTATGCCTTTAAGGCTTACGCAACGGCGGCGTTATTGGCCTTTTTCAGCACGCCGATCACCTTTTCGGCGGCGGCGGTGTGGTCCATGTTCTCAGCCGCGGCGACTTCGTAGGTCAGGCGGTTGAGGGCGGATTCATAGATCATGCGTTCGCTGTAGGAACGGTCCGGCTGCTCGATGTTTTTGTGCAGGTCGCGAACCACTTCGGCGATGGAGACGATGTTGCCAGAGTTGATTTTTGCCTCATACTCCTGGGCGCGGCGGCTCCACATGCCTTTGGCAGCCTTGGCCTTGCCCTGCAGGGTGGTCATGGCTTTGGTGATATCGTTGCCACTGGAGAGCGGGCGCAGACCGGCTTTGGCGGCGCGATTAACGGGCACGCGAAGGGTCATGCGGTCTTTTTCGAAATAAATAACAAAGACTTCCAGCTTCATTCCGCCAATTTCCTGGTTTTCGATGGCGGTGATGCGACCTACGCCATGGGCCGGGTAAACGACGTACTGATTGACGACGAACGTAACGTCCTGACTTTTCTTTTCGGCGGCAGGTTTAGCCATCGTGACGCTCCATTTGGTTGGAAGGGGCAAGGCAACCTGAGTCACCAGGGTGTGAAATGGGGGGCTAATGCAAGCTAAAGGAGAGTAGCGCGCAGGGGCATCCGTACCACACAGTCAGAGTGTAGCACAAACGGATGCTTAAATAAATGTTAAAATTTTAGACAAATGCGTGCCTTATATTTGCTGCATTGTGACAGCAGTATTACGGCAGTCCAAGCATGTTGACAAGCCGCATAATGTAGGGGTCGGGCCGCATTCGCCTTTCCATATCTGGTATTTATATCGATCGCCCGACAAAAAGACATGGGCCGGATGCTGTTTATTCATGGCGCGCAGCAGGATTGTGATTTGTTTGTGACAGGGTTTTGTAGTGGTCAATTTACTTGCCTCTTTTTGATTCCCGTCATTGTGAGGAGGCGAAGTGCACTGATAGCTGGATTGCCACACTCGCGTTGCTCGCCCGCAATGACGAACCATCAAACAGGGCATGACCAACTACCAGTTTTTGGTGTCATTCCAGCGAAAGCTGCAATCCAAACAAGCTTGGCCTTCCCGGGGTGTCTGCAATAATGGCATGGTCGGCTGGATTCCAGCTTTCGCTGGAATGGCGGATGGAGAATTCAACCCAGTTTTGCACCGTTCTGAACCGGCTTGTCCGGCACGGCCAGCACCACGTCGCCATTTTCGCGGTAGAGGCCGGTGACGAGGAACTCCGACGTGAAGGGGCCGATCTTCTTGGGGGGGAAGTTGACCACGCCGATGATCTGCTTGCCGACGAGCTCTTCCACCCCATAAAGCTGGGTGATCTGGACGCTGGAGCATTTCACGCCCAGTTCCGGCCCGAAATCGACCCAGAGTTTGTAGGCAGGCTTTTTGGCTTCCGGAAACGGCTCGGCCTTCACCACCGTGCCTGCGCGGAGGGCGACCTTCTCGAAATCGGACCAGGAAATGGTGTTAATCATGGAAACGGACTTTCCTACGCCGCTCTCCCGCTTGTGGGAAGAGGGTTGGGGTAAGGGGCTGGTATGCGTGAGAGGCACTTAGATTTCAGCCATCCCCCTCACCCAGCTACGGCTAGGCTCGCGTTGCTTGCCAAGCCTTCGCAGCCCTCTCCCCCCTGTAGGGTGGAGAGGGGTATTATGGATTAGACCAGCAGCTTGGCGAGCTTGCGCTGCGGGCGCTTTTTCCAGGCGCCGCGATGGTAGGCATCGCTGGCGAGCAGCGGCAGCACGCTGGTGGCTTCGGCATAGACCATCTGTTCATAGGTCACGTCCACCTTGCCCCAGGAGCAGGCTTCCTTCAGCGTGGAGGAGCTGCAGGCACCGTCGCGCACGTCGGCCACCGTGATCTGGATGGCGTATTTGTGCATGGGGGAATCATGGCCCAGCAGCTCGGCGCACACCACCGTGTCCTGCACGAAGTTTTTGGGCACGCCGCCGCCGATCATCAGCAGGCCGGATTCGCCGGACTTGATCTTCAGCTCGGTCAGCTCGCGAAAGTCCTTGATGGAATCAATGGACATGTGGCTTTTGGGGTTCTTCACCTGGTGCATCACCAGGCCGAAACCGGCGCTGGAATCGGTGAATGCAGGGCAGAAGATGGGCACGTCATACTCATAGGCGAGCTTGACGAGGGAGTTTTCCTTCTTGCCCTTCTGCGTCAGGTATTTGCCCATTTCGCGGATGAATTCGCGCGAGGAATAGGGGCGCGGCTCGAGGCTGTCGGCGATTTCGAGGATCGTGCCATCGCAGGCCTGCAGGTCTTCCTCATCGATGTAGGTATCATAAATACGGTCGATGTAGAGGTCACGCAGTTCGCGGTCGTCAATGGCCGGGGAGCCTTGATAATGCTTGAAGCCCAGGCCTTCGAAGAAGTCCATGTCCACAATGGTGGCACCGGTGGCGATGATGCCGTCGATCATGTTGTGTTTGATCAGGTCGGCATAAAGGTCCATGCAGCCGCCGGCGGAGGTGGAACCCGCCACGGACAGGAAGATGGTGCAATCCTTTTCTTCCAGCATCATGTTATAGATGTCGGCAGCACGGGCCAGATCACGCGAGGTGAAGGACATTTTGCGATAGCTGTCGATGATGGGGCGCGCATCAAAGCTTTTGATGTCGATATGCTCCACCACGTTAGCGAGCAGCTCGCTTTTGCGTTTTGCCTCCGGGCCAACCTTACTTGATTGGGGGGCGTTCTTTTTTTGTACAGCAGTCATCAGGCAACTTCCTTGGTCAGTACGGTTTTTTCTTGTTGAGTGAAGCGCCCGGTGTTGAGCGACATCACGGGCTCGTCTTCCAGCACCACGGTGTGGTCGGAATAAAAGCCATTAAAGCGGGTTTGCAGCGTGGAGCCATAGGCGCCGAGCTGGCCGATTTCGATCCAGTCGCCTTCCACGACATCGTCCGGAAGGGCGAAGGGGCCGTTCATCGTGTCCAGGCTGTCGCAGGTCGGGCCGAAGAATTTGTAACCGGTCATGCCTGCATGGCCGCTGCCGCCTTCTTCGTTATCAATGTGCCCTTCGCGCACCAGGCGCGTGGGGAACACCATGCCGGGAGAGCCTGCATCAAACAGCGTGCCGTAGGTGCCGTCGTTAATGTAGAGCGCGTTTTTCTTACGCAGTTCCACACGCACCACGACGGAGCCGCCTTCAGCGACCAGCGCGCGGCCTGGCTCGCACCAGAGTTCCGGCTGCCCCATTCCTTTTTTATTGGCACCGAAATGGGCATGCACGGAGGCACGGATGGTGTTGATGTAGACGCTCAGATCCGGCGGGGTGAGGCCCGGATAGATGGACGGGAAACCGCCACCGACATCCAGCACATCCAGCTTGATGCCGCTTTTCTTCACCAGTTCGGCAGCCTTGGCGATGGCCGTGTCGTAGGCGGTGGGGTCCATGCACTGGGAGCCGACGTGGAAACAGATGCCCACGCGCTTGCCCACCTTGCGGGCCAGGCGCAGCAGCTCCTCGGCTTCATCCATGTTGGCGCCGAATTTGCCCGACAGATCATGCGCGGCGGAGCCTTTGGGCAGCGCCAGACGGATGTGCAGGCCCAGATCGGGCGCGGTGCCATCGACTTCACCGGTGGTGGTCATTTCCAGGATTTTGTGCAGTTCCTCGAAGGAATCGAGCGAGAAATCACGCACGCCATATTGGTGATAGGCCTCGCTGATCGCCTCGCGGCTTTTCACCGGGTGCATGTAATACATGGTCGCATCCGGGAACATGGAATGCACCTGCTGGATCTCCGGCAGGGAGGCGACATCGAAATGGCGCACGCCCGCCTGATACAGCACGGCAAGCGCGTGCGGCGTCGGGTTGGTCTTCACAGCGTAAAGGGTTTTACCGGGGAATGTTTGGATAAACCAGCTGGTAACGCGCTTCACCGCATGGGGACGGAAAATGTGGACCGGAAAGGAAGGCTGAATGGCTTTCACCATGGCTTTCACGTTCGGGTAGGTCTGATGTGCTAATTGCTCCGATGGAACGGCCTGGTTAGCGATGTTAGTAGTAGTAGGCGTTGCCACAGCGGGCATTGCAACATCATGTTTCATTTCACCGATTCCTTGCGGTGGTGCTTCTGCCTTCCCTAAGTGGCTAGGAGTGCAAAAGCGGTTGGTCCATCAAGAGTGTCTCCGTGTCTCTCTAAAGTTTTCCCACTGAGTTCAACGAGTTGTTGGGCAACCCGCCTTCCTCTAAACGTTATATAACGTAAATGGTCGGCTTAAGTAATAAAAAATTGTGCCTCACGCCAGTATTTTTTCACCTTAACGAAAAAAAAATTATTCACTGGAAATATCTAGTCCCTTCAATGGGATGCCATCCCCATCCACAGCCGGTCCTAAGTGCTTATTTTTGGCTGTTTTTTGGGCCAAGCGGGGTGGCTTTTAGCACGAAAAACAAAAAAGCGGGAGAGAGGTTTCCCTCTCTCCCGCTTTGAGTGCGCTCGCGGGCCTTATTCGTCGGAAGAAGCTCCAGGCTGACCGGCATCGTCGCCCGCTGGCGTTTCGGCCCGCGGCTGGCGCGGCGCGCGGGGCTGGCGAGGCTGATCGCCCTCGGCACCCTCGCGGCGGCGGCCATAAAGGCCACGGCCGCGTGGCTGGCGGGGCTGCTCTTCCTCAGCGGGGCCACTGTCGTCGCCCTCGCCTGCGGCGGCGTCACCGCCCAGGGTTTCCGGCGCGCGGAAGGAAGGGAACGCAGGCGGGAGCGGAAGCCCCATGGCCGGAACGCCCATGGAAGGCGCCGCAGCAGGCTGCTGGCCGCCATTCTCGTCATCACCCTCGCCCTGAGCCTGGCTATGCTGGCGCTGGTGGCGCGGCTGGTGCTGGCCGTGCTGACGGTTTTGCTGGCGCTGCTGATGCCCCTGACGGACCGGCTCACCTTCGGCCGCATCCTCGCCCTCGGTCTGGGCATCATTTTCGGCATCGCCTTCGCCTTCCGCGCCCTCGCCTTCAAATTCATCGCTGAAGGCGGCAGCCGCTTCGCGTTCCTCTGCTTCAAAGAAATCCACGATGCGGGTATAGTGGTCGGCATATTGCAGATAATATTCCATCTGCACCCGATCCCCCACCATTTGCGCGTCGCGCGCGAGGTTCTGGAATTTCTCGCGCATCTGCAGGGCCTGCATCTTGGTTTTGCCCTCGTGCGTGCGGGCGCCCTGGCGCTGGCCGTTATTGTTGAAACGGCGGTGACGGTTGCGGTTATTGTTGTTGAAGGGGCGTTTGCCGCCGCCGTTGTTATTGCCGCGCTGGAAATTCATCGGGCGGTTTTTGTTGCGCATCATGTTCACGGCTATTGCCTTTCTACAGAGTGAATAGGAGGGTTCGGGTAATGCCCGCCAGGTCGCGGCGGGCTTCAAGCAGGCCAAAGCCGTTTGCAGCGGCGATGGCGGTAATGTCGGCTTCCTGCCCCTGGCCGATTTCGACGGCGAGCAGGCCGTTTCCGGCCAGCCAGGCATGGGTGCGGGAGAAAATCACGCGGTAGGCATCCAGCCCGTCCGCTCCGCCAATCAGGGCGCTCATCGGCTCGTGGTCTTTGACGTCCGATGCCAGGGTGGCAATGTCGGCAGCAGGGATGTAAGGCGGGTTGGCGATGATGATATCAGCAGCTTCGGCCAATTGGAAGTAATCCCACCGGCAATGGTGGAGGGCGGCGCGGCTGGAAAGGCCGTGCGCGCGGGCATTGCGGCGGGCGAGAGCGACGGCTGCGCTGATGGCCTCGATACCCGTGCCTTTGGCATTGGGGTATTCCGCCAGCAGGGTCAGCAGCAGGCAGCCGGTGCCGGTGCCGAGATCGAGCAGTTGATACGGTTTTTGTGTATCGGGGCGGTGATGGAGGATGGCTTCGATCAGGGTTTCACTGTCCGGGCGCGGAATGAGCGTAGCGGGAGAGACGGCGAAATCACGGCCCCAGAATTCACGGCTGCCGGTGATGTAGGCTATGGGCTCGTGGTTGAGGCGGCGGGTGAGCCAGGTTTGTACCAATGCAAGGGCATCGGCCGAAATGGTGGTTTGCGGGTGGGCGATGATGAAGGCGTCGTTCACCCCCATGGCCTCACGCAGCAGCAGGCGGGCTTCCATGCCGGGGTTGGGGATGGCGGCGCTGGCAAGTGCTGTACGCAATTCATCCAGCACCGTGGCGACAGTAATTTGCCTGACCTGCCCTTTGGGCAGGGCTACGCGCGCATTAGCGCGCGGGGCCTCAATGGCCCAGTCGCTTCGCTCCGATTCATGCCTGCAATCCAGGTAGCTCATACTTCCTCTTGCATGCGGTTGGCCTGATCCTCGGCGGTAAGGGCGTCGACGAATTCATCCAGGTCGGTGCCGTCGAGCACGTCCTGAATGCGATAGAGAGTCATGTTGATGCGGTGGTCGGTGACGCGCCCTTGTGGGAAATTGTACGTGCGGATGCGTTCGGAGCGGTCGCCGGAGCCTACCTGGGATTTGCGGTTGGCGGCGCGTTCGGCATCGCGCTTGGAGCGCTCCATCTCATAGAGGCGCGCACGGAGGACCTTGAGGGCTTTCGCCTTGTTCTTGTGCTGGGATTTCTCATCCTGCTGGCTGACCACCAGGCCCGTGGGAAGGTGGGTGACGCGCACGGCGGAATCGGTGGTGTTGACGCTCTGCCCGCCGGGGCCGGAGGCGCGGAACACGTCAATGCGGAGGTCTTTTTCCTCGATATGGACGTCGACCTCTTCTACCTCGGGCAATACGGCCACGGTGGCGGCGGAGGTGTGGACGCGCCCGCCGGATTCCGTCTCGGGCACGCGCTGGACGCGGTGCACGCCGGATTCGTATTTAAGGCGGGCGAACACGCCCTTGCCGGTAATGGTGGCCGAGGCCTCCTTGCAGCCGCCCTTCCCTGCTTCGGACAGGGAGAGGAGTTCGAACTTCCAGCCTTTCAGAGCGGCATAGCGCTCATACATGCGGAGCAGATCGCCGCCAAAGAGCGCTGCCTCGTCGCCGCCGGTGCCAGCGCGGATTTCGAGGATGGCGTTACGCTCATCATCCTCGTCCTTAGGCAGCAGGGCTATGCGCACGGCGTGGTCGAGCGCGGGGATCTCTTTTTCCAGCTCGGCCAGTTCCTCCTCGGCCATCGCTTTCATGTCGGCATCGAGGCCGGGTTCCTTCAGCAGGGCTTCGGCATCCTTCAACTGCTTGCGGGCTTCCTCCAGCGCGTGGATATGGGCGACGATGGGGGTGAGATCGGCATATTCCTTGGAGGCCTGCGCGAAATCCTGCGAGCTCATGTTGGCGGAATCGATCAGCGTCTGCTGCAATTGGTGGTGGCGCTTGACGATACCGGCGAGTTTATTCTCAAGTGACATGCGTTATTTCCATTCGTTCAGCTTGGCGGCAAGCTGTGCCAGCGGCACTTCATGCTGTTCGCTTTTTTGCATCAGTTTCACCGTGGCGGCGCCACGTGCGGCTTCATCACCGCCGATAACGACCATGGCCCAGGCGCCGACCTTGTCGGCACGGGCGAAGCGTTTTTTCAGCTGGCCCTGATTGTCGAAGAGCGTGGCGATGCGTTGACCACGAAGCTGGTCGGCGATGGCCAGGGCATCGGCGGCATGTTCGTCGCCGAGCGGAGTAACGACCACGGGGGCGGCCAAAGGCGCTTTAAGGCTTTCCATCACCTCCACCAGGGCTTCCAGGCGCTCAATGCCCGCGCCCCAGCCGGTGGCAGGGGTTTCGGGGCCGCCCATCATGCCGATGAGGCCGTCGTAACGGCCGCCGGAAAGCACCGCACCTTGCGAGCCGAGCTTGTCGGTGGTGAATTCGAACACGCTGTGGCAGTAGTAATCCATACCGCGAACAAGGCGGCTGTTGACCTTGTAGGGAATGTTGAGCTTGTCCAGCGCGTGGCGGAGTTTCTTGAAGAAATCGGCGGCCTCGGGCGTGTAGGAATCTTCCAGACGCGGGGCATCCAGCAGCAGGCGCTTGTCGTTTTCGTCCTTGGAATCGAGGATGCGCAGCGGGTTGCGCTCCAGGCGGAGTTTGCTTTCGTCGGAAAGCTTGTCCTTTACCTTGGTGAGATGGGCGACCAGGGATTCGCGGTACTGGGCGCGGCTGGCAGGGTCGCCGAGGGAGTTTATCTCCAGCATCACGGCATCTTTGAGGCCGAGGGCGCTAAGGAGGTTCCAGCCGGCGGCGATGATGTCGGCATCGTTGAGCGGATCGCAGATGCCCAAGGATTCGGCATCGATCTGGTGGAACTGGCGGAGGCGGCCTTTTTGCGGGCGCTCGTAGCGGAAGGCGGGGCCGGAGGCATAGAGCTTCAGCGGCAGCTTGTGCGCCATGCCGCCCGCGATGAAGGCACGCGCGATGCCTGCGGTGAATTCCGGCCGCAGCGTCAGGCTTTCGCCACCACGGTCGGTGAAGGTGTACATCTCCTTGGAGACGATGTCCGACGTTTCGCCCAGCGTGCGGGCGAAGACTTCGGTGAATTCGAAAATCGGCACATCGACCGGGCCGAAGCCGTGGGCTTCCAGCACCTCGCGCGCGATGGTGACGATGCGCTGGCGCAATGCAGCCTGCTCGGGCCAGGCATCGTGCGTGCCGCGGACGGATTGCAGTTTGGGTGTGTGCGTGGAGGGCTGGGCTTGGCTCAACGTAAGGCCTAAATCTATGGTTTGCGGTGCGCTCGCGGCGCTTATGCCTTCTTATTCCGGCACATCGGCTGGGTCGGCACCGGGGCTTGCCGGTGTGGCTTCAGGGATGGCTGCAGGAACTTGCTGGGGTACAGCCGGATTGGTCACCGCAGGCGTAGCCCCCATCGTGCCGGATGGAGCCGCTGCGGGCTGGGCTGGCGGAACCGCCTGCGCCGGTGCATTCCCTTGCATAGGGGCGTTATCCACGGGTTTTGGGGCTGTGTCAACTGCTGTATTGGCGGCAGCCGCGGCGGCCGCGGCCGCCGCTGGCGTGTTCAGCACGGGGGCGGCGCCCGGCACGGCATTGGGGCCGGCACCCGTCACCTGGCCGTTCACCGGCGTGGTGGCGGGCGCGGGGCTGGCCGCTTCTTCATCCGGCAGGGGGCCGTTTTCGATGGCGGGCTTGAACTGCTCGAAATAGGTCTGCATTTCATCGGGCATGGGCACGGGGGAATTGGCAGTGACTTCCGCCTGCTGGGTGCCCTGCCACATCATCCATGCCAGGTAGAAAGCCACGAACAGCGCCAGCGAGATAGAGACGATGACGTATTTGGGAAGATTTTCCTGCTGCACGGGCTGGGGCGTCATGCAGGTGGTGCGCACATCGGCCTTGCGGGCACGGCCGGTCTGTTCCTCGTAACGGCTAAGGATGGCATCGTGATCCAGATTCAGAAACTGCGCGTAGGTTTTGATGTAGCCCTGCACGAAGGCGCCGGGAGGAAGCTCCTGGAACTGATCGTTCTCAATGGCTTCGAGATAGTTCAGACGGATTTTCAGGTAGGCAGCAATGTCGGAAAGGTCGTAACCCTGCTGGCTGCGCGACGTCCACAAGATGGTACCGACCGATTGCTCGGTCTGTTTGGGGGCATGCTTTGCCGATTTTGCCGATTTTTTGCTCATTGCCGTTTGCCAATCACGCTAAAGCCCAATCACACGAAAGCAAGGGGTTGAACCTCATAACTCTTATTCAAAAACTGTGTGGCCTGACCGACCAGCTCGGCGATAATGGCGGCAACTGGTTGAATAGTCGTTACCATGCCGACACTTTGCCCCGCCATAACGGAACCACGCTCCACATCGCCTTCCACCACCGCACGGCGGAGCGAACCGGCCCAGAAATGCTCGATATCCAGCTGGGCCTGTTCTTTCGTCACTTCGCCATGCTGCCAGCGTTCAATGGTTTTGCGCTGGTATTCGTTGAACTCTTTTTTGCCGTCATTTTCAAGCGCGCGAACGGGGATGACGGTAAATTCCGGATGGAGCTGCACGGTGACGGTGGCATCGCGCGCGCTTGCACGGATGAAGGCCTCCTTGAAGCGCGGATGCGCCACGCATTCCTCGGCGCAGACGAAGCGCGTGCCCATTTGTACACCGGCGGCGCCCATTTCCAGAAAAGCGGCCATGGTCTCGCCACGGCCGATGCCGCCGGCGACAAAGACGGGGACCTCGGTGATGTTGGGCAGAATTTCCTGCGCCAGAACCGCGGTGGAAACCGGGCCGATATGACCGCCCGCCTCCGAGCCTTCGATCACCAGCGCATCCACGCCCATTTTGACCAGGCGCTTGGCAATGATCAGGGCGGGAGCAAAGGCGATGCTTTTGACGCCCGCTTCCTTCAGCTGATCGATATGCGGCTTCTTCGGCAAACCACCGGCAAACACCACATGGGTGACTTTCTCTTCGATGCAGACCTGCACCAGCTCATCGAGCTGGGGATGCAGGACGATGAGGTTGACGCCGAAAGGTTTGGAAGTGAGTTTGCGCGTTTCGCGGATTTCCGTGCGCAATAATTCCGGCGGCATGGAGCCGCTGGCAATCACGCCGAAACCACCTGCGTTGGAAATGGCGGAAACAAGGTTGCGTTCGGATACCCATGTCATCGCACCGCAGAGGATGGCCTGTTCGCAGCCGAGCAACTTTAGACCGCGCTTCGACAGCGCCGCCAGCCGCTTTCTTCCCTGTTCGCTCTCTCCCTGCCCTGCAGATGCAGCCACTAGCCCATCACCTCTTCCTTGGCGTCCAGCCCGTGCGCACTATGCAGCGCGCGCAGGGCCAACTCGGTGTATTCTGATTCAATCAATACACTGATTTTGATTTCCGAGGTGGAAATAGCAAGAATATTCACGCCCTTTTCATGCAGGGTGGCAAACATCTTGCCTGCTACGCCCGCGTGGCTCTTCATGCCCACCCCAACGACCGAAAGCTTGGTGACGTTCTTGTCGGTCACCATTTCGGTGAAGCCGATCTTGTCCTTGATGGCGTTGAGGATGTCCTTGGCGCGCTCCAGGTCGGTCTTGCCGACGGTGAAGGTCATGGCGGTGTCCTTGCCGTCTTCGCAGATGTTCTGGATGATCATGTCCACGTTGATGGCGGCATCGGCCAGGGGGCCGAAGATGCCCGCGGCCATGCCGGGAACGTTGGGGACCTTGAACAGCGTGACGCGGGCTTCGTCGCGGTTGTAGGTGATGCCTGTGATGATGCGGCGTTCCATGACTTCCTCCTCTCCGACCACTTCCGTGCCGGGTACATCTTCAAAACTGGACAATACGCGGACGCGTACATTGTATTTCATTGCAAACTCAACGGAGCGTGTTTGCAGCACCTTGGCGCCGAGGGATGCCATCTCGAGCATTTCCTCGTAGGCGACCTTCTTCAATTTGCGCGCGCGCTGCACGATGCGCGGGTCGGCGGTGTAGACGCCGTCGACATCGGTGAAAATATCGCAGCGGTCGGCATCCAGACCCGCGGCCAGCGCCACGGCGGAAGTATCCGACCCGCCACGGCCAAGCGTGGTGATGCGGCCATCGGGCGCGATGCCCTGAAACCCGGCAACGACGGCGACCTGGTTTTTCAGGCTGCTTTTGAAGGCCTCGTTCTCGATGCCTTCGATGCGGGCCTTGCCGTGGTCGTTATCGGTCTGAAGCGGAATCTGCCAGCCGAGCCAGGAGCGCGCGGGGATGCCCATGGATTGCAGGGCCAGCGCAAGAAGGCCGGAAGTGACCTGCTCGCCGGAGGCAACGACGGAATCATATTCCATCCATGCTTCATCCGCCATGAGGTTGGAAAGCTCGTTCACCCAGCCGACCAGCTGGTTGGTGACGCCGGACATGGCGGAGACCACCACGGCTACCTGGTTGCCCTGGTCCACCTCGCGTTTGACGAGGGTGGCGCAATGACGGATCCGTTCGATGTTCGCAACGGACGTGCCGCCAAATTTCTGTACGATAAGGGCCATTTGCTATGGAATGCCGTCTAAAAAGCTAGACGCTTCCTATAATCAATTTGTTTGCAAAGTGAAACGGCTTGTTGCACAGCCGTGAATTTTTCTTAGCGGATGCGTACGGACTGGGTATTGGCCTCGGCAAAGGCCGCCGCGATCAAATCCGGCTCTGTATGCCTGGCCTGGGCGATCAGATCCGTTACGGATTCGATGTGATCGGTTGCGCCATTGGTCGTGAACGGACGGGCCAGATCATGGGCCTGATAATATTCACTCTCCAGATGCAGGCTCAGGCCACTTTCATATATTGCTTCGAAAAAGCGGCTTAAATCCACGGGTATGCGGGCGCTGTTGCCCAGCAATACCGTCTGGCCGTCACGGGGCGTGTCCGTTTTCAAGACGTGCTGCAGAAGATCGGGGTCAGTCGTGCTTTGCCCCAACACCCATTCAAGTGCTTTGCGCACGTTGATTTCCAGGGGTTCGGCCTCGGGCGCACCTTGCCATCTGATGACGGCATGAATGTCCACGTTCAGGAGAATATTGCCATATTCACCGGCCTCATCCAGATGGTTCAATTCGCTTAGAACCCAACCATCCTGCTTCATGAGCGCATTGGCCTGACGGCTATATTCATGGCCGCCGCGAAATTTGTTTGATCCGTGCATCATGCCTCCATTCAAAGGCATTTTCAGGGAAATAGGTTGTATTATTATGACATTCTCATGGTGGGGAGGGATTTTTTCATCAGCAGGCCGTCTTCGATGCCGTCATAATATTTCGGGCGCCTGGCCTGGTGCAGGTAACCAAGCGATTCGTAGAGGGAAATGGCGATGCGGTTGCTGGCGCGGACTTCCAGGAAGACGTGATGCACGCCCATGGCGGCCAGGCCTTTTTCAAGCGTTTCCATCAGCGCACGGCCCATGCCCTGCCCGCGCATGGACGGATGCACGGCGATGGTGATGATGTCGGCCTGGTCCAGCACGGCATGGGCGAATGCCATGCCAAGCGCCTGCTCGCCTTCGATATGGACATAGCCCAGCATGCCGGGCTGGGCGAGCATGCGGGTGAATTCATCCGCTTTCCAGGAGGTATCGAAGCTGGCTTCGTGCAGCTCCGCCAGCAGGGGCGAATCCTCAGGCTGGACGGGCCGCATGGATCAGGCGGGTTTGGTGAACATGCAGAAATAACCCGGCGCACCCGCATAGAGCATGATATCGTCCACACGGTAAAGCTTCAGGCCCGCATGCTGGCAGATTTCCTTGATATAGGGCAGCGCATGGGCGAAGGTGCCGCGCTCGGGCTGCCACTCGAAAGGCGCGGTTTGCACGGGCATGTTGGCCTCGGGCACCTGCACGCGCTCCACGGTGAAGGCGAAAAGCCCGCCGGGGCGCAGCAGGCTGGCGGAATGGGTGGCCGCCTCCGTTATATCGCCCACATAGTTAAACACCCCGACGGCGGCGACAATATCGGCCGTGGAACCCGGCTGGCGGGCAAGGTATTCGTGCAACTCCTCATGCAGCAGGCGGTCGTAGAGCGGAGCCATGCCTTCCGGCGGCTCGGGAATTTGTTCCAGCATGGGTTTGGACATGTCCACCCCCGTCATCATGCGCGCATAGGGGCGAAGACGCTCGCCGGTGATGCCGCAGCCGCAGCCGAGCTCTACCACCTCGTAACGCTGGATGACGCGGTCCTTCAACTTGGTAAGCTGCTCGCCCACCCAGTCGCTGATGCCTTTTTCAGCGGCCATGTGGCCCGTATAGCCGGTACGGTCCACATAAAAGGGACGGTAATAGGGGGCCAGACGGTCGAACTGTTCCAGCACGAGGGATTTTGGCAGGCGCGCGCCGGGGGCCTTGCCGTGCTTCATGATGGAAAGCATAAAGGCGGCCTCGGGGAAATTGGGGCGGAGTTTCAGCGCAAGCTGATAATGGGTGACGGCCTTTTTAGGGCTGCCGAGGATCTGGAAACAGCGCGCCAGGCGGTAATGCGCCGGGGCATAAGCTGGCGCCAGCCACACGGTGAGGCGGTAGCGGATGAGGGCGTTGGAGAAATCGCCCTTGAAGTAATATTCCTCACCCAGGCGAAAATTGGTGCCGGGAAGATCGTGAAACTTGGCCTTGGCATCTTCCCATTTTGTGGGGAGGCTTTTGAGCCATTGCCAGAAATCAATAAAAAGCTGGTCGATATCCTTGCGATATTGCTGGCGGTCCAGATAAGGACGTCGTTTTTTGCGTCGCAGTAGTGCCATGGGATGACCGTTTGATGTATGGACCTGAATGTCGTACATTTATGGGCCGATTGTAAAGGAAATATGTATGTCCGCAGCCGCACGCACCCTGCCCGCCACCAGCACGGTGGACCCGGAGGAAGTCGCCAAATTCTCCGCCATCGCCGATGAATGGTGGGACCCGAAGGGGAAATTCGCCCCGCTGCACAAGCTCGGGCCCGCGCGGATCGGGTATGTGAAGGCCCAGATCGAGAAGCATTTTGGTGGAATTGAAGGGCTGGCATTGCTGGATATCGGTTGTGGCGGTGGGTTGATGTGCGAGCCGATGGCGCGGCTGGGAGCGGCGGTGACGGGTATTGATGCATCCGAAAAGAACATCGCCATGGCCGGGCTGCATGCCGAACAGCAAGGACTGAACATTGATTACCGCGCCACAACGGCGGAGGAGCTGGCGGCATCCAAAAAGCAGTATGACGTGGTGATGGCGCTGGAGATCATCGAGCATGTGGCCTCGCCCGAATTATTCATGCAACATGTGTGCGGCCTGGTGAAACCGGGTGGGCTGCTGTTCCTTTCCACCATCAACCGCACGGCCAAATCCTTCGCGCTGGCAATTGTGGGGGCGGAGTATATTTTGCGCTGGCTGCCACGCGGCACGCATGACTGGAAGAAATTCCTCACGCCCGGAGAAATGGCGGCGATGGTGGCGCAACATGGTATGAAGGCACGGCACACGGCGGGGGTGACATTCAACCCGCTTAACGGGGAATGGTCGCTGCATCCAACGGATGTTGCCGTGAATTACATGATGACGGTAAGTTCAGTTATTAAATATCTGTGAGGTAGAGATGAGCGATAAAAAAGAAGTGAAACAATCCACTACATCCGCATTGGTTACTCTCGTTGGCATGGGAGCTTTGGCTTATTGGTTTTTTGGAGGCGGATTAGAACATCAAGCGAATAACACCTTACTGGACATACAAAACCAAGTCGCCGAGGATGCCGTAACTCAATATGGAATTGCCAGCCGTAATGGCAATAAAATGGATAAATGCGTGCAAGCCGGATTGGTTACTGCGGCCTTCCTTCAAGCCAAGAATGAAGCTTAATACGCGCAATGGAAGGACATACAAGAACATGATTGCGAACTGGCGGGTTTACATTCCCGATAACAAGTAGGTATGAACCCGCTGGAGGCCGAGGGCGGAATCGAACCGCCGATCAGGGATTTGCAGTCCCGTGCATTACCACTTTGCTACTCGGCCTGAGTGCGCTTTCAGCGAAGGGACATCTGCTATAGCCACAGCGATGTCAGCGGTCAAGCCGGATAGAGGGCCGCATTCATCTTTTGTTTACCATGGTGGTTGTCATTTGCCGCAAGCTGAAGTAAGAGGGTATATTGTGGCCCAACCGATATTTAGGACAATATATTGTGGGTGAGTGGGGAGTGGTGAAAAACTGGCGTCGCGGCGCATTGTTGTGTGCGCTGCTGGCAGCGGTGAGTCATGGCGCGCTGGTTCAGGCGGCCGAGAAGAAACCCGCGGAACTCCCCTCTGAGAAGAAGGCCGTTGGGCTGACCAGCTTCAATTTCGGCGACACGCTGGTGGATGCGGCCGACCAGGGCAATGCAAGCGCGGTGAAGAGCATGGTCTCTTCCGGCAAGGCGGTGGACAGCAAGGGGCGCTTTGACGCCACGCCGCTGATGCGGGCCTCGTTCAAAGGCCATGGCGATATCGTCAAATACCTGATTTCCGTCGGCGCCAATATCAACGCGCGTGACGTGGGCGGCGCCACGGCACTGCACATGGCCGCACGGCGCGGCAATGACGAGGTGGTGAAGCAGCTGCTCGCCGCCGGGGCCAACACCAACCAGACAGACCATGAAGGCTGGACGCCGCTGATGCGCGCCGCGCTGCAGGGCCACACCAAGGTGGTGGAACTGCTGGTGAAAGGCGGAGCGAATGTGAACGCCGCCAACACGCAAAGCGAAACGGCGCTGATGATGGCCGCCTTTACCGGTAATGCCGAGATCACCAAAATCCTGGTGCAAAATGGCGCCCAAAAAGGCATGACCGACAGCAACGGCCTGACGGCCGCCGAGATCGCCTTTCAGCGCGGATACACGGGCGTGCAGGAAGCGCTTGCCGACCAGAGCACGCACGGCACCTTGCAGGATGCGCCGGTGAAAGCGGCGGAGAACGGGGTGAGCAAACCACGCGCGACCGATAACGGCACGAACGCGCGCGGCATCGATGCCATGAATAATGGCAATGGCGGCGACATACGCGCCAAGCTGGATGACCGCGACAGCGGCACCAATGCGGTGGGCATCGGCGCCAATGGCAGCGCATCCGGCGATATACGCACGAAACTGGATGATCCGGACGCGGGCACCAACGCCGTGGGCGTTGGCCAGACCAGCCTGCAGAAGGATGTGAGCGGGATTTTCGATAGCGGCTCGGCCGATGCGCCGGGCATGAAAAAGCCGGTCGACCTTGGCGGTGAAGAAACACGCAAGCCCTGGACCGACCTGGACAGCGACAAGGGCAGCACGCCCAAAACCAGCGGGTTGTTCGACGATGAAAACCCCTCGCTGAAGAATGCATCGGATGTACCCGCGCTGAAGATGTCCAAGGCATCCACCGCCGGGGCATCCGGAGCATCCATGCCCGCCTCGCTGGATGATGGCGGCGACAAGGTGGGCGGCGGCATGCTGAATTTCGGCCAGGCCCCCATCAAGGGCGGCGAGAGCACGCCCGAGAAGGACAAGAAGTCCAAAAAAGATGCCAAGGCAAAGCCGGAACTTGCGAGCAGCAGCGGCTTTCTGGATGCGCCGGCAACCAGCGACAAGGCCCCTGCCGCGGCCGTTAAGCCCGCCGAGGGTAAGCTGCAATATCTGGTGCAGCTCGGCACCACGGACAGCGCCACCGATGCCGCGCGATACTGGAACCGCATCAAGAAAGAATATCCCGACGAGCTCGGCAGGCTGACACCGGTGATGTCGCAGGTGACGCTGCGCGCCGAACAGCGCGACGTGTACCGCACGCAGGCCGGGTATTTCGACAAGAAGACCGATGCCGAGAAATTGTGCGACAAGCTTTCGGCGCATAATATGGATTGTTTCGTGGTGGAAGTTTCCGCCCGTGATGTGAGCGGCATCCCCATGGCCAATGCCGGGGCGGATTCGGACGCGCCTGCGCGGCCGGTGGAAGATGCCGCCAAGAAGCTGGATTTTCCGCCTGAAGATAAGCCTGTTGTCGCCAACCTGACCGGCGGCAAAGGTAGTACGGGCGATAAAGCCGCCCTTGACAAGGCGCTGGATAGCGACCCGCAAACGAACAAGGCCACCTTCGCCAGCAGTGAGGAGCTCGCCGCCAACAAGCCCAAAGTCACCCGCATGTTCTCCGAGGCGAAGCCCGATAAGGACGAAGCGAAGCCAATGGAGCTGGCCGCCAAGGGCGCCGAGCCGTCCGACAATGCGGCCATCACCCGGTTGGATGAATCCACCGCGCCGAAGCTGCCCAGTGTGGCGGAAGTGAAAGCCGACCGCTTCACCCCCCTGCCCGAAAACCTGGATGAACCCGCCAGCGCGGAAAAAAGCAAACCGGCGAAAAAAGACCTGACGCCGGTGTCGGACCGTTTTGCACCTTCCTCGCCAAAGGTGGTGGCCATTCCCAAACAGGATACACCTTCCTTTCCTCACCCAGGGCCCGCCATGACGACCTGGAGCGAGGCCGAAAAACCCGCACCGGCTGCCGCGCCCGTGGACACCGAGCCCAAGCAGGCCGGAAAACCGATGGAATTGGCCGATCTTCCGCCTGATTCCACCTTTTCCAGCGACGTGGCCCCGAATGACGCGGAACCCTATGCCGCCGCCACGCCGATGACGGAAGACGGCAAACCGAAAGAGGGTTTCTCTGTCGGCGAGGCGGTGCGTGTGCCGCTGGAAGAAACCGCCCCCGCCACCATGGCGGAAGCCACCCCCATCGCCCCCAATCTGCTGCCAAGCCGCAGCAGCAAGCAGGTGACAGAATGGCTACGCATGGGACCGTTTGAAAGCAGCGATAAGGCCAAGGAATTCTGGAACAAAGCGGCTAAGGAACAGACCAAGCTGATTTCGGGGCTGCGTTTCCGCGTGACGGAACCGTTCAACCAGCGTTCGGGCAAGGTTTCCGCCTGGGCAGAGGTAGGGCCCGTGGCGCAGCAGGAAACGGCGGATAAACTGTGCGAATATGCGGTGGATAACGAGCTTGAATGCAAAATGCGCGAGGATCTCGGGCTTTCCATGGCATCGACCAATAAACGCGGGGATGCCACCCCGCGCGCCACGGATGCCAAGCTGGGCATGACCGGCGGCACGCACCCAGTGGTGATGCTGCCCCCGGCCAGCGACAAGGAGCCGCCCGCTTACTGGGTGCAGCTCGGTAGTTTCAGTTCCAAACAGGATGCCGAGCAGCATTGGGGTGGTGTGCTGAACCAGGCGCAGGACGTGCTGGGCAGCTATACGGCCTATGCGATGCCGCCGCGCTATTCCAGCAGCAAGGACCCGGTGCTGCGCCTGCGGCTTGGGCCGTTTTACCAGCAAAAGGACGCGCTGGAACTGTGCGGGCAATTGCGTTACCGCAATATCCGCTGCCTGAGTTTGCTTGGCACTTAGGAGCTTTATTGGCTCGCTTCGCTCGCTATACGCGCCAATAAGACGCGGGGCGCGGTCGCGTCCAGTCGCTTCGCGGCGGGTTTGGTTGGCTCGCTCCGCTCACTATACGCGCCAATAAGGCGCGGGACGCGGTCGCGTCCAGTCGCTTCGCTCCGGCTTTTGTCGGCTCGCTCCGCTCGCTATACGCGCCAATAAGGCGCGGGACGCGGTCGCGTCCAGTCGCTTCGCTCCGACGCCCCATTATTAAGGCGTTGGCAAGCATCTGTTGCTAGAGTGCTTTCATGCAGAACCGTTCGTCCCTTGATCACCCCTACCCCATGCCCAACAGCCATGTGTTTGGCCTGTTC
>WGMV01000017.1 GCA_016124905.1 bacterium | reverse complement strand
GCCGCGAGTTCGGCCGCGCCTACATTGAACTGGTGGAAAATAGCCCGCTGGCCAAGGAGCATTGGCAGAAAGCCGCACGCGAACAGGTCTGGATGAGCCATGGCGATCATGTCACCAGCATCCCGTCCGGCTTTAAGGTGATCGCCCGCACGGACAACGCCCCCTATGCCTTCGTTGCCAACGAAGCCAAAAGAATATACGCTGTTCAATTCCACCCGGAAGTTGCCCACACCCCGCATGGCTCCGCGCTCCTGCGCGATTTTGTGAAAGACATCTGCGGTTGCGACGGCGACTGGAACATGCAAGCCTTCCTCGACCAATCGGCCGCCGACATCAAAGCCAGGGTCGGCTCCGAAAAAGTCCTTTGCGCCGTTAGCGGCGGCGTGGACAGCTCCGTGGTGGCGGCCCTCATCCACCGCGCCATCGGCGACCAATTGACCTGTATTTTTGTCGATACCGGCCTGCTTCGCGGCCAGGAAGTCAAACAGGTCATGAGCATGTTCAAGGATGATTTCCACATCCCCGTGAAGCATGTGGATGCCAGCGCCTTGTTCCTCAGCCGCCTTGCAGGCGTGACGGACCCCGAACGGAAGCGCAAGATCATCGGCGAGACCTTCATTGAAGTGTTCGATCAGGAAGCGACCCAGCTTCAAGGCATCAAGTGGCTGGCCCAGGGCACACTATACCCGGATGTGATCGAATCCATCTCCTTCCATGGCGGGCCGAGCCACACCATCAAATCCCACCACAATGTCGGCGGTCTGCCAGAAAAAATGAACCTCAAGCTGCTGGAGCCCGTCCGCGAGCTGTTCAAGGATGAGGTGCGTGCCCTTGGCCGCGAGCTTGGCATGAGCGACACGATGGTCAAGCGCCATCCTTTCCCGGGCCCGGGCCTTGCCATCCGCATCCCCGGTGAGGTTACGAAGGAAAAGGTAGCCATCCTGCAGCAGGCCGACGCCATCTATCTGGAAGAAATCCGCGCCGCCGGCCTTTACGATGCCATCTGGCAGGCGTTTGCCGTGCTGCTGCCGGTCAAAACCGTCGGCGTAATGGGCGATGCCCGCACCTATGAAAGCGTCTGCGCCCTCCGCGCCGTCACCTCAACCGACGGCATGACCGCCGATGTTTACCCGTTCGACATGGGTTTCCTTACCCGGGTGGCCAACCGCATCATCAACGAGGTCCGCGGCATCAACCGGGTGGTGGTGGATGTTACCAGCAAACCCCCCGGCACCATCGAGTGGGAATAGCCTAAACTAAGCTAACCGTTTCAGTTAGGAAAACCGGGGCACCGCGACTGGGCCATTGAGGCTCCGCGCCATAAGGGGCGCATATTCCTTGCCGCAGGCAAGGCAGCCAAATACCCTATTAGTGTCCAAAAGAGTTGGGCGCTAATAGGGTTGTCCCTTTGGGGATAAATGTGTAAACACAGGCTTCAACTGCCAATACCCCGCTAGAGGAGATCGCCGTGAACGAGCAGGTCATTCAGGAAATCACCGACGAGGTCAAACGCGACCAGATGATTGCCATGTGGAAGCAATACCAGGGCTGGATCATATCCGCGGTATTGGCAGTATTAATCGGCGTGGGCGGCCAGCAGGGTTATCAGGCCTATCAGCATGCGCAGGCGGAAAAGTCATCGGTCGCCTTTGTGGCTGCCAGCAAACTGGAAGACGAACAAAAACTGGATGATGCGGCCAAAGCCTTTGAAGACACGATGAAGCACGGCACCCCTGGTTTCGGTGCCATTGCAGGGTTCCGCCTGGCGGCCATTTACGGAGAACAGGGCAAAACCGAAGCCCAGCTCGCCACGCTGAAGGCCATTGCCGATGAAACGCGCTTCGATCAGGCCCAACGCGAACTGGCACTGCTTACCTGGGCTTATAATTTGCTGGCTCAAGGCAAACAGTCGGAAGCGGAAGCACCTGTGAAAACCGCCCTGAAAGACAGCCTCTATCCCGGACTGTTCAAAGAATGGCAGGCCATGGCGGCACTGAAGCAAAACGATAGCGACACCGCTAAAATCCTGCTGAATGAAATCGCCACAGATGCCGATGCTCCGGAAAGCCTGAAAATGCGTGCCAAGGGCATTCTGGCCGTGGTGGAAACCGGCACGTCCAAACCGGCCACCGCAGCGGCACCGGCGGAGGCCTCGCATGAATAAACCCGCACGTCACCTGCTGCTGGCATTGTTCAGCCTGGGGTGGCTTGCCGGGTGCAGCACGCTTAGCAACATGTTTGGCAGCGATGAGGAACCGCCGCTGGAAGGCACACGCCTTTCGGTTACGGCCGAGGCGGATAACGCCCTTCCCCAGGCCGAACTCAAGGGTGAATCCATTACTCTGCCGGATGAGCAGGCCCCCAGTTCCTGGGTACAGTTCGGCCTGATGCCGGGCAACCATGCCGCCAATCTTGGCCTTCCAGACCACCAGAAAGGTGAGCTCTCAGTGGCGGATACGGCCAATGCCGGTCACGGCGCAGGCTGGAGCATGCCCTTCAGCAGCATCCCGGTTGCCACATCGGAACGTATTTACGCCATCGACGCCAAAGGCAGCGTGAGCGCGCACAACCGCGATAACCTCAGCCAGCTATGGACCTACGATCCGCCTGAGGAATGGCAGAAAACCTTGCCAGGCGGCGGCCTGGTGGTGGTGGGCGATACGGTTTATGCGGTCAATGGCGGCGGCCTCGTCACCGCCATCAATGCAGAAACCGGCGAAAAACGCTGGGAACGCGTGCTGGGCGTTACGGTACGCGCCGAACCCAAAATACAGGATGATCACCTATACATCTCTGCTGCCGACAACCAGATGCTGGTGATCAGCACCAAGGACGGCAGCATTCTCTGGAAACACCAGGGCATCACCGAACCGCTGCGTATTTTCTCAAGCCTTCCGGTCGCGCTTCATGAATCCGTGGTCGTCGTGCCTTACGGCTCGGGCGAATTATACGCCCTGGATGCCGCCACCTCACGTGAACGCTGGCGCGACATGGTCCAGCCCCGCAAGCGCGGCAACAAGTCAAAAGACATCAATGATCTGGCGGCTCCGCCGATGATCGCCTTCCCCAAAATGATTGCCGCCAGCCGCAGCGGCTTGATCGTTGGCATGGACGTGCGCAACGGCATGCATGTATGGGAACGTGAATTCCCCTCCATCCAGCATGCCTGGCTGGCCGATGGCGTAACGCTGGTACTGACATCCTACAATCAGGCCGCCGCGCTGGATACCGATACCGGCAAGATATTCTGGACGCAGAACCTGCCTTTTGAAGGAAAAAAGAACGAAGCATCGCCTTGGCGATTCATTTTGATGGCAGGCAGCCGTGTGCTGATAACGGGCATCAACGGCGAGGCTGTCTGGCTGAATGCACAAACGGGTGAACAGATCGGCACCCAGTCCTGGCCCAAAGGGGCATGGTCGCTTCCGATTGCCTTGAATGACGGCTGGCTGCTGGTCACCAAGGACGGCACCTTGACCAAGCTCCGCTAACGCCCAGATCATTGGCTTTTATGAACGCATCCGCAACACGCACCCTCGCCATTGTCGGCCGTCCGAATGTTGGCAAATCGACGCTTTTCAACCGCCTCACCGGCCGCCAATTCGCCCTGGTGCACGATCAGCCCGGCGTCACGCGTGACTGGCGCGAGGGCGACGGCTCAATTGCCGATCTCGCTTTCCGCGTTTTGGATACCGCCGGGTGGGAGGACACCGATAAGCAAAGCCTTTCCGGCCGCATGCGCATGATGACCGAAGCCGCCATCAAGGCCGCCGATGCTGTGCTTTTTCTGGTTGACGCCCGTGCGGGTCTTCTGCCGGATGACCAGGAAGTCGCGCAGCTGCTGCGCAAAGCCAAAAAGCCCGTGATACTGGCCGCCAATAAATGCGAAACGCGCCAGTCTCAATTCGAGGCTCAGGAAGCCTGGGGGCTGGGATTAGGTGAGCCCATTCCGCTTTCCGCCTCGCACGGCGATGGGCTGGATCTCCTGTATCAAAAACTTCGTGCCGTCTGGCCGGAGGATGAGCCGGATGAGCCGGAAAGCGCCCTGAAAGCGAAACAATTGCAGATCGCCGTGGTCGGCCGCCCCAATGCCGGCAAATCCACCCTCATCAATCAGCTGGTGGGGTATGAACGCCTGCTCACCGGCCCGGAAGCCGGCATCACGCGCGATGCCATTGCCATCCCCTGGGAATGGCACGGCACCTCCCTTACCCTGATCGACACCGCCGGCATGCGCCGCAAGGCAAACGTGAAAGAAGCGCTAGAACAGATGTCGGTCAAGGACGCCCTTCGCGCCGCCCGTTACGCGCAGGTGGCTGTGGTGGTGATGGATGCCACCGTCGCGCTGGAAAAACAGGATCTCACCATCGCCAGCCACATGGCGGAAGAAGGCCGTGCCATTGTCATCGCCCTGAACAAGTGGGACCAGGTTGAAAATGCCGAAGCCTACCGCAAGAGCCTGCGTTCACGGCTGGAGGACGTGCTCTCCCAGGTGCGCGGGGTACCCATGGTGCCCATCTCCGCCATGCGTAGCGAAGGGATGGACAAGCTCATGAACGAGGTCTTCCGCGTGTACAAGCTATGGAACACCCGCTTCTCCACGGCGGAGCTCAACCGCTTCCTCACCGACGTGCAAGCGCTTCACACACCGCCGCTCGCGGGCAATCGTCCCATCCGCTTCAAATACATGACGCAGATCAAGGGCCGCCCGCCACGCTTCATCATCTTTTGCAACAAGCCCGACGACGTGCCGGAAAGCTACATGCGCTTCATGTCCAACGCATTGCGCGATGCGTTCAACATGCCGGGGGTTCCCATCCGCTTCTTCCTCCGTAAAAGCGACAATCCTTACCACAAAGCGGATAAGGACAAATGAGCATCCAGTTTCAGCACGTGAGTTTTGCCTATAAAGGGCAGCAACACCTGGTGCTGGACGATGTAAATCTGGATGTTGCCGATAATGAAACGCTGGTGGTGGTTGGCGGCTCAGGCAGCGGCAAATCCACCCTCATCCGCTGCCTGTTGAAACTCGCCCGTCCGCGCAGCGGCAGCATCCTGGTTGATGGCGAAGAAATCGGCATGATCGACAGCGCCACATTGCGCCGCAACATGGGCGTTGCGCTTCAGGGAAACCGCCTGTTCGCGCATTTGCGTGTGTGGGAAAACATTGCACTGGGCCTCACGCTTTCCGGCATGCCGCGCGCCGAAGCGCGCAAGGAAGCCGAGAGCCTGCTCGAACTGGTCAAGCTGGACGGCGCCATGTCCTTGCGTTTCCCGCACGAACTCTCAGGCGGTCAGCAACAGCGCGTATGCGTTGCCCGCGCATTGGCCACCAAACCCCGTTACCTCATCATGGATGAACCCTTCGGTGCGCTGGATGCCATCACCCGCCGCGGCCTTCAGGAGGAACTGAAAAACATCCGCTCCACCATGCATGTCAGCATTCTGTTTGTAACGCATGATTTGATGGAGGCCTTCCTGCTGGCCGACCGCATTGCCGTAATGGACGCGGGAAAAATCATTCAATGCGCCGCGCCGGAAACCCTTCTGGAAAAACCGGCAAGCCCGGTGGTCGAAGGGCTCATTGCCAAACCGCTTGCAGACATGAAGCACCTGCTGAAACTGGCGAAGGAGCGCATGGATGCGTAACTACGCACAGTTTCTTCTCTCACGGTGGCCTGAGCTTGCCGCCGGCATTGCCGAACACATCATGCTCTGCGCCATCACGCTGGGCATCGCAGCGCCATTAGGCGTAGCGCTTGGCGTACTGGCATTCCGTAGCCCGCGCATCCGCGGCCCGCTCATGTCGGTTATCAGCCTGCTGCAAACCATCCCGGGCATGGCGCTGCTGGTGCTGATGCTGGCACTGGTAAGGCATATCGGCATGCTGCCCGCCTTGCTTGCGCTGATTCTTTATGCACTGCTCCCCATCAGCCGCAACAGCCTGGTCGGGCTCACCAGCTTCCCGCATAACCTGGTGGAGGCAAGCAAAAGCCTGGGCATGACGCCTTGGCAGCAATTGCGCCATATCCGCATTTTTTACGCATTGCCCTTCATCGTCACCGGCCTGCGCATTGCCGCGGTTCAAACCGTGGGGCTTGCAACGCTGGCCGCCTTTGTCGGCGCGGGCGGGCTGGGCCAATTCATCAATCGCGGCCTGTTTTTATCCGATACCCGCCTTATCCTGATGGGCGCCATCCCCGCCATCATCATCGCCCTTCTGGTAGACGGCGTCATGGCCATGCTGGAAGCATGGGTACGGATACCCCGCCCTTCTTCCGGCTCTCAGCACCAGTGGCAAATGGGCCTGGCTGGCGCGGCCCTTCTAGGTATGGCGCTGTTCACAGCAATGTTTCACCCCTGGTGGCAGGCCAAACAATCCGACGATAGCATCACCATCGGTTCAAAAAATTTCACCGAACAACTCATTGTAGGCGAATTGATTGCCCAGACACTGGAGCAGAATGGTTATCACGTCATACGCCGTTTTGGTCTGGGCGGCAGCTCCGTGCTCCATCAGGCGCTGATCAACGGCGAAATCGATATTGCGGTGGAATATACAGGCACCGCCTTAACGGCCATCCTTCACAAACCCCCGCTTCACAATCGCGAGGAAGCCTTCCTTGCCGTGCAAAAGGAATATAACAGACGTTTCAACCTGGAATGGCTGCCCCCCTTGGGCTTTAACAATAGCTACTGCCTGGCCATTCGCACAGGCGATCCCAAGCTGGAGGGCATTTCCACCATCAGCGATCTGGCGCTTCATGCAAACAACTTGAAAGCAGCCTTCGATTTCGAATTTGCTGAACGCAAGGACGGCTACGCAGGCCTGCGGCAGGCATATGGTTTAAAATTTGCCGAGATTCGCGACATTCACCCCGATATTCTCTACGACACCCTGACCAAGAAACAAGTCGATGTCATCTCGGCCTATTCAACGGATGGCCGCCTTGCCAACTCGGGCTTTATGGTGCTCAAAGACGATAAAAACTTCTTTCCTCCCTATGATGCGGCCATCGTTGTAAGGGAAAAAACCATCCAGAATCAGCCCAATCTTCGTGCTGTTCTCAGACTCCTGAGTGACAGCCTCAGCGACGACACCATGCGGCGCCTGAACGGAGACGTGGATCAGAAAAAGCTGACGGTCCGGGAAGTGGTGAAGGACTACCTTGCCCGGCAAGACGAACTGTAACAATTAAAGGTTATAGTGCCCGCAGGAGATGAACATGTCGAAATTCCTGCGTTTTTTAAAAGAAATCACCATTGGCAACGTGGTCAGCACCATTGTTGGTGTTACAGGAACCCTTGCAATCAAGCGGTTTTTTCCTGAAGTTGCGCTGAAAATCGGGGAAGTCATGCAAAAACTGGTGAAAACCATGCCCCCCAGCGAAACACCAGGCGAAAGCGCCAAAGCCGCGGAAGCCATGACCAACAGCCTGCTGATCAATCTCGCCGGCAGCGCCAACATGCTGACGCAATTCGCCCTTAAAAGATTGAATAATAATGAACATGCGCCTCTGCTGACCGATGCCGGGCGTGTGGGTGCCAGCTATATCGGTGGTTCCGCCGCTTATCAGGGCACCACGGCCCTGCTCTATAATCTTGAGGTTACACGCAACGCGATGGAAAAAATCGAGAATTTCATGGGTAAACTGGTTCATGGTGCCCGTGGCCTTATTAACTCCTCGGCGCGCGAGGAAGGCCCAAGCCCTCTGGACAAGGAAATCGGCAGCCTTATCACACTCTCCATGGTCCCTACCCCCGGCAGCATACCGGGCGCGGCACTGGCCCAGATGGCGTTTGATGCCGTTGCTTGCCCGCAAAAATAGCCAACTGTCACTTTATTTTCGCAGCCAATAAGGTTAAAAGGCGCCAGTCTGACCTGTTGTTGAGCCTATGAACGCCTTTCTGAGCCTGGATGATCTGACCGCCCAAAACCGCACCATTCTGCTGCGGGCGGATTTGAACGTGCCCATGCAGGGCGGCCAGGTGACCGATGCCACACGTATCAGACGGATTGTGCCGACCATCCGCGAACTGGTACAGAAAAAGGCCAAAACGGTCATTCTTTCCCATTTCGGCCGCCCCAAAGGCAAATATGATCCCGGCATGTCGCTGGCCCCCCTGGCCGATGCGCTGGCGCAGGAACTGAACCAGAACGTAAAATTCGGCGTAGACAGCGTTGGCCCTGAAGCCAAATCCGCCGTGGATCGCCTTCAGCCCGGCGAAGTGCTGCTGTTGGAAAATGTCCGCTTTCATGCTGGTGAGGAAAGCAACGATCCGGCTTTTGCTGCCGCCTTGGCGGAATTGGGCGAAGCCTATGTGAACGATGCATTCTCCTGTTCGCATCGTGCTCACGCCTCGGTGGAGGGCCTTGCGCGCCTGCTTCCTGCTTATGCCGGCAGGTTGATGGAAGAAGAGCTGAACGCCTTAAACCTCGCGCTCGAAAAACCGGCCCATCCGGTAGCGGCTATCGTGGGCGGCTCCAAGGTTTCCACCAAACTGAAATTGCTGGGCAACCTCGTCAGTAAAGTAGACATACTGGTGATTGGCGGCGGCATGGCCAATACCTTCCTCTATGCCATGGGCAAACCAGTAGGCGCATCGCTTTGCGAAAAAGATCTTAAACCGACGGTGGAAGCCATCCTGGCAACCGCGCAGAAAGAAGGCTGCGACATTATTCTGCCGGAAGATGTAGTCGTGACCAAAGCCTTCGAGCCCCATGCGCCATGCCGTGTCATCCCTGTGGAAAAAACCCAGCCGGATGACATGATCCTCGATCTCGGCCCCCTTACGCTTGCCGCGCTGGCAACCAAGCTGACGCAATGCAAAACCGCCGTCTGGAACGGCCCCATCGGCGCCTTTGAAACCAGCCCGTTTGACAATGCCACGGTAACCCTGGCCCGCATGATCGCGGGGCTGACCGCCAAAGGAACATTAAAAAGCGTCGCCGGAGGCGGCGACACGGTAGCCGCGCTTCGCCATGCAGGCCTGACCGATCAGCTTACCTATCTCTCCACGGCCGGTGGCGCTTTTCTGGAATGGATGGAAGGTCACGAGCTGCCCGGCATAGCCGCATTGCAGACAGCTAAAGCAGCCGCCTAAACTCCCAGCGCTTCTCGTGCCAGGCGGTCACTTGCCGTTTCAATTGCTTCATAAAGCTGTCCCACCATTTTCTCTGGCGGCAGGCCTGGAGGTATGGGTTTCAGCACTTCAAGCGTAATGACGCCTGGATACTTGGTAATCTGCTTTCTGCCCCAAAAAAGGCCGGAGTTAAGCGCAACAGGTAAAATGGGCACATTCAGCGCTTCATAAAGCGCCATAATACCACGCTTGCGATATTTAACGGGCATCCCTGGGGATGTACGGGTACCTTCGGGAAATATGACAACCGGCCTGCCATCGGCGACTGCCTTTTTCGCCGCACTCAGCATGGTGCTCAATGCATCGCTACCCTTGCTGCGGTTGATCGGGATCATCTCCAGAAGCCGCGTATAAGCCCCAAACAGCGGTATACGCATCAATTCCCGCTTCAGCACGTAGGCGGGCCGTTCCAATATGTCGGTAAAAACCAGCGTCTCCCAGGCGGACTGATGTTTGCATGCAATGATGAATGCCCCTTTTGGCAGATTCTCCAGCCCTCGCCGCTCATCCGTCAATCGGCAGACAAATGCCAGGCTGCCCAGCACCGAGCGCACCCAGCACCGGGCGCCATACCAGCGGGCCTTCTCATCCATGTGCTTAAAAAGAGGAATCCACAGCCCCAGCAGAATCATAAAAAACCAGACACTGGGAATAAAAATGAGCGAGCGTGCCGTGTAAAGCCAGACCCGTGGCGCGGATGTGGTATAACGCGGCATATGTTTGACCCAGAAGGCCTTGGATATATCGGCTTCAGACATGGTTCTCCGCTTCCTGACGAAGGATCTCATCCACATAGGGTCGCGCGTACAAACGCCACATGCTGAGTCCATATTTATGATATTCACCCCAGAGCAGCCGGTATGCGGTCCAGCGGCTAGGCAACTCAGCGGGTTTTTCAAAAGGAAACACCGCATTGGGAATGATGCGCGCATCCGGCAATGCATGCCCCAGCTCTAGCATGGCACGAGGCAAATGATAGTAAGCGGTCACAAGATAAAAACTCTGCACATGGCTGGACTTCACCCAGTTGGCAACCTCCTGCGCGTTACCATTGGTGTCCTGGGCTTCATACCCAAGCGCGATGCGCTGCTGCTTGGCCATCTGTTCCAACGTTTCGCGCGTGCGCCCTTTGGCATGGTTTACCAGCACGTCCTTAACAGTCACCCCTTTACCCACACCGGAAATAAAAAGCCGGTCGGCCAACCCACGCTCGGTTAGCTCAAGCCCTTCCTGCACACGGGCAGCCCCACCCGTCAGCACCACAATGGCATCCGCCTTGTCCACCGGCACAGGCTGGGGCGCTTCCGGCACAAGCCGGAGAAAAAGAGCGAACCCCGCAAGCCAGGCTAAAAATGCCGCCGCTATGGCATATCCGAAAAACGTCAATAGCAGTCGCATCACACACCAACCCTGAAATCCGGCGCGCGCAATTCGCGATAGGTCGTGACACGGGCAGCCAGCACCGTCAGCATCACGGATAAAATACCAACCGCTATAAACAGCCACACATGCGCGCCGCCAAAATCCAGCAGCGGGAGAAATGGCGCCTGGATATGCGTCGAGATTCTTGCAAACACGAGCATGGTGACCAGGGCGCTGATCATACCGGCAACCGTTCCCTGCACACTCATCCAAAGCGCTTTGGCCTGAAACTGGTTGGCGATATAAAAGTCCTCGGCTCCCAAAGCACGCAGCAACTCCAGCGTTGCCCGATGCAAAGCAAGTTCAGTTCGGGTCGACATCACGATAATCACAAGGGTCACGGCCGCAATCAGCCCGACCACCCCAATCGCCAGCCATCCGGCAGACCTGACCAGACGATTGAAATCATTCAGCCAGGCGGCATGGTCATCCACCCGCACATCGGGATAATGTTCGCCCAGCCAGCTGCGGAACGATCCGTCTGCCGCCGGGTCAGGCATCATCATCACATCCACCAACGCCGGCACCGGCAGGCTCTCCGTGCTGACCCCTTCCCCCAGCCATGGCTTTAGCAGCATGTCCACCGTCTCACGGCGCACCGGCTCAATTTTAGTGACGCCCGGAGCATGGCCGATATCGGCCAGCGCTTTTTCCATACGGTCGTGATCTTTGGCGATAGTGGCAGGAATCTGGAGACTCAGGCGAAAATCATACTGCTGGTGCCAATTTTGTGTAGCGGTCTGGATATTCAGCGTCACCGAGGCACAGAGCAATGTCAAAAACACCATAAACGCCAGAATCCATGGCAATGCCGCGTAGGAATCCCTGCCGGAAAAAGGAAAATCGAAACGTTTCATCTGCCATCCCTCTGGTAGGGCGCCATCATACTCCCGCCATACCAGCCAGGCAAGGCGGCCCATGCTGAAAAAAGCAGAAAAAACGGTAGCGGGATAAGCGATTAGGCCCTATCAGTTTCTGCCAACCAACCGTTACCTTATTAAGAATTCCATGGATCATCTTGACCAGCTAGAGGCAGAAAGCGTCTATATTTTCCGCGAAGCGTTCCGGCATATCAAAAAGCTCGGCATGCTCTGGTCCTTTGGTAAAGATTCCACGGTCATGATCTGGCTGGCGCGCAAAGCTTTTTTCGGTCACGTGCCCTTTCCCCTTATCCATTGCGACACCGGCCTGGAAATGGATGAAGTCTATGCCTACCGCGATCAATATGTGCGCGAATGGAGCCTGAATTTTCTGAGCGAGGAATGCCCCGCGCTGGAAACGACCGACCCTAGCCTTCCACACGATGCGCGCGTGGCGGCGCGCAAAACGGGCGGCCTGAAAAACGCCATCGCCAAACACGGGTTTGAGGCCATCATCGCGGGTATCCGGCGTGACGAAGAGGGCACCCGCGCCAAAGAACGTTATTTCAGCCCCCGCAACACCGAAGCCCAGTGGGATGTGAAAAACCAGCCACCGGAATTCTGGAATCAGTTCGCCACGCGTTTTCCGCCTGGCACCCATGTGCGCGTGCACCCGTTGCTGCACTGGACGGAACTGGATATCTGGCAATATATCGATCGGGAAAACATCCCCGTAGTGCCGCTTTATTTCGCCCGTGAATATGGTGAATTCTTCGGCCAGAATTATGGCGGGCAGATGATGCGCTTCCGCTCGCTGGGTGAAAAGGGCATCACCTTCCCGCTTCCCAGCACCGCCAGCAATATCGAAGAAATCATCGCCGAACTGAAAATCACCAAAACCTCTGAACGCGCTGGCCGCCCAATGGGCGCGGACAAGGATGAGTCATCCTTCGAACGCCTTCGTGCTGATGGATACATGTAAAATGAACAACGCCGCGCTCAAAACCGAAATCCAGACGGAAGCCGCCAAATCCACAGCGCTGAAGCTAGTCGTCGTCGGCCATGTGGATCATGGAAAATCCACCCTCATCGGCCGTCTGATGCATGACACAGGCGTACTGCCAGACGGCAAACTCGAGCAGCTTCAGGCCAACTGCCAGCGCCGCGGCATGCCGTTTGAATGGTCCTTCGTGCTGGATGCGCTTCAGGCCGAACGCGACCAGGGCATCACCATCGATACCACCCGCATCTGGTTCAAAACCCCCGAGCGTGATGTGGTCATCATCGATGCGCCCGGCCACAAGGAATTTCTGAAAAACATGATCAGCGGCGCCGCCGGCGCCGATGCCGCCATCCTCGTCATCGACGCCAAAGACGGCATGCAGGAACAATCGCGTCGCCACGGTTACCTGCTGCATCTGCTGGGCATCCGTCAGATGATGGTGGCGGTCAACAAGATGGATGCCGTCGGCTATAGCGAAGCGCGTTTTAATGAAGTGAAGAAGGACTGCCTGGATTACCTCGGCAGTATCGGTGTAAAGCCCGCGCACATCATCCCCATCGCTGCCCGCGAGGGCGAGGGCATGCTCGCTCCGTCCGCGGAAATGTCCTGGTTCCAAGGCCCAAACCTGTTGGATGCCATCCGCGCCTGCGAATCTCATAAACCAGCGGAATCCCTTCCGCTTCGTTTCCCGGTCCAGGATGTGTACAAGTTCGATGACCGCCGCATCATTGCCGGCCGCATCGAAAGCGGCTCGCTTAAAGTAGGGGACACCATTCTCGTCTCTCCGCGCAACCAGCTTGTTAAAGTCAAATCCATCGAAGCCTGGGGCAAAACCGCCCCTTCCCAGGCCTTCGCCGGAGAGTCCGTCGGCATTACGCTGGATGAGCAGCTCTTCATCGAACGCGGCAACATCATCAGCCACGTCACGCAGGCGCCTGTTCTTGCCAGCCGCTTCCATGCCCGCATCTTCTGGCTGGGTAATGAATCGCTGCAAACCGGCAAACGCTACACCATCAAACTTGCCACAGCGGAATTCTGGGGCGAAGTTGAGATGATCCATCAGGTGCTGGACACCGAGACCCTGGGCCATACCGGCGCAAAAACGGTGAGCAAAAACAGTGTCGCTGAAATTTCCATGATCATCCGTGGCCATGCCGCGCTGGACGATGCCGCGGATATTCCGGCCATGGGCCGCTTCGTCATACTGGACGGTTACGACATGGTCGGCGGCGGCATCGTGTCGCTTGAGGGCATCCAGGATATACGTCCGCGCATCCGTGAAATCGCCTCAAGCAACATCACCCATGTGGATGCAGCGGTGGCCTATAACGAACGCTGCCAGCGCAACGGCCATTTAGGCGGGGTTCTCTGGTTCACCGGTCTCTCCGGCGCAGGCAAATCCACCATCGCCAAAGCCCTGTCGAAGCACTTGTTTGAGAAGGGCTATCAGGTTTACGTACTCGATGGCGACAACCTCCGCAGCGGCCTGAACAGCGACCTCGGCTTCAGCCCCGAGGACCGTTCCGAGAACATCCGCCGCGTGGGCGAAGTCGCCTCTCTCTTTGCCGATTCCGGCGTCATCGTCATCTCCGCGCTGATCTCACCCACCCATGCCGACCGCCTGATGGCCAGCAACGCCTGCCCGGATAAGTTCCACACGGTCTATGTAAAAGCCGATGTCGGCACTTGCGAGCAGCGCGATGTCAAAGGCCTCTACAAAAAGGCCCGCGCAGGCGTCATCCAGAACTTCACCGGTATTTCCGCCCCCTACGAAGAACCGGAAGATCCCGAAGTGACCCTCGACACGGTCAACGAATCGCTCGAAACCTGTGTCGAAAAACTTTCCGCCTATGTCGAGAAGCAACTGGTAGCGCCTCTGCGCCATCAATAGGCACTGAACATCGCCATGTCCGAAAACGCCATGAAGATTGCCGATCTTGCCAGCGCCACGCCGGTGCTATCCCTGGCGCATGGCCTGACATTGGCAGACTTGTATGAGCGTGAAGGGCTGATAAAGCTCGACGGCTTTTTCCTCGATTATCTGCGCCACGAACACACGGAATATCACAACCGCCTGATGGCCGCCCGCGCCGAACCGGACAAGCTGGACAATAAAACCTACTCCTCCCTGCTGACCGATCTCGCCCCGGCGCTGGACGCCTTCATGGCAAACCTGTTCGGCATCATGCCGGAACTGAACCGCCTGAACGCCACCCATCACACGCTGGAACCGCTCTACCGCTGCAAGCGCCTTTTCATCCAGCGCCGCGCCGCAAAGGCCCTGACCGCCGAAGCCGCCGCCACGCTTAACGGCAACGACCTGCTGCAGGAACTGGAAAACCACCTCGGCCGTCCCTACGATGAACTGACCTTCGCCACCGCCGTTTGCAACTGGCTGGAAAAAGAAACGGAACATACCGAAGCCCTGAATGCCGCCAGCCGCTTCGCTGCATGGGTCATCCACAATAAGGATGGGCACCATCGCTACGGCCACAGCCTGCTATTCAAGTTCCCCAGAAAACTCGATTTTGAACAGCTTGTCCCGGTCGAAACCATCGAAGTTGATGGCGTGCGCATGCTCGCCCTGCCCCATCATCACCGCCGCCAGCGCAATGGCTTCTCCCTCACCGATCAGGGCGCCACGCTCAAACACGCGCTGGACGAAGCCCATTACTGCATTTTCTGCCACCACCAGGGTAAGGATTCCTGCAGCAAAGGCCTGAAGGAAAAAGACGGCTCCTTCAAAAAAAGCCCGACCGATGTCACCCTCGCCGGTTGCCCGCTGGAAGAAAAAATCTCGGAAATGAACAGCCTGAAAGCAGCGGGCATTTCCATCGGCGCGCTTGCCGTTGTCTGCATCGACAACCCCATGGCCGCGGGCACCGGCCACCGCATCTGCAACGACTGCATGAAAAGCTGCATCTACCAGAAGCAGGAGCCCGTCAACATCCCACAAATCGAAACCCGCACACTAAAAGACGTACTGGAACTGCCCTGGGGATTTGAGATCTACAGCCTGCTCACCCGCTGGAACCCTCTCAACATCCACCGCCCCTTACCCAGGCCCTCCAGCGGTTATCGCGTGTTGGTGGTAGGCATGGGCCCCGCCGGTTACACATTGGCCCATCATTTAATGAATGACGGTCACGATGTCGTGGCCTTGGACGGCCTGAAGATCGAACCAGCGCCACCCGGGCAAAGCGGCCGCGATACACAGCTCAATCCTGTTTCTTTTGCTCCCGTGCATAGCATAGATCAACTGCAACAGGATCTCGCCATCCGCACGCAGGCCGGCTTCGGCGGCGTGGCGGAATATGGCATCACCGTCCGGTGGGACAAGAATTTCCTCTCCATCATCCGCCTGCTGCTGGAACGTCGCCAGCAATTTCTGATGTTCGGCGGCATTCGCTTCGGCAGCAACCTGACGCTGGAAGATGCTTGGGCGCTGGGTTTTGACCATGTCGCCCTCTGCATGGGCGCAGGCAAACCCACCCTGCTGAACATTCCCAACGGTCTTGCGCGTGGTGTGCGCACCGCATCGGATTTTCTGATGAGCCTGCAACTAACCGGCGCCGCCAAAACCGACAGCATCGCCAACTTGCAGCTACGCCTGCCCGTGGTAGTGATCGGCGGCGGCCTCACAGCCATCGATACCGCCACAGAGGCACTGGCCTATTATCCGGTACAGGTGGAACGTTTTCTCGCGCGCTATGAAATCCTTACCGCCACAACCGGTGAAGCCGCTATCCGCCAGCATTGGTCAGCGGAAGACAACCTCATCGCAGACGAATGGCTGGCGCACGCCAAGGCCATTCGCACGGCCAAACAACAAAACCCAAAAGCCGACATCCAAGGCCTGCTGGATAGCTGGGGCGGCGCCACGCTTGCCTATCGTCGTCGTTTGCAGGATGCCCCTTCCTACCGCCTCAATCACGAGGAAGTTGAACTGGCCATGCAGGAGGGTATCCGCTTCCTGGAGAACGCTACCCCTCTCTCCATTGAGCTGGATACATATGGAGCGGCCAGAAGCATTAAACTGAAACTGCCGGAACGTGAGATCGATCTTCCCGCCCGCAGCATTCTCGTCGCCGCCGGCACCCAGCCCAACACCGTGCTGGCCAGGGAACGAAACGACATCGCGCTTGACCGCAATTACTTCCAGGCCATCGACGAACAAGGCCAACCCGTCACACCGGAGAAAATCGCCAAACCATCCAGCGTGAATATCCTCATGTACCGCGCCGCCAACGGCCACGGCATGAGCTATTTCGGCGATCTTCACCCATCTTTTGCTGGCAATGTGGTGAAAGCCATGGGCAGCGCCAAACAGGGCTATCCCCACCTCACCCGTGATCTGCTGCGTCAGCCCCCCGCCAACGCCCAGCTGCGTGAGGATTTCTTCAACCACCTGCGCCAGTCATTACTCGCCACCGTGCATGCGGTGAGCCGCCTCACCCCCACCATTGTGGAAGTTGTTCTTCACGCCCCATTGGCCGCAGAGCATTTCCAGCCTGGCCAGTTCTACCGCCTGCAGAATTACGAAACCTATGCCGAAACCAGGCAAGGCACTACACTAGCCATGGAGGGCCTCGCCCTCACCGGCGCCAGTGCCAATCCCAAAACCGGCCTGCTTTCCACCATTGTGCTGGAAATGGGCGGCTCCTCCAACCTCTGCGCACACCTGAAACCTGGCGAGCCGGTCATCCTCATGGGCCCCACCGGCACACCCACCCACATTCCGGCAAACGATACTGTGCTGCTGGCAGGCGGCGGCCTGGGTAACGCCGTGCTTTTCTCCATCGGCCGCGCCTGCCGCGAACAAAACAGCCGCGTCCTCTATTTCGCCGGTTACCGGAAAAACATCGACCGCTACAAACTCGACGACATTGAAGCCGCCGCCGACATCGTCATCTGGTGCACTGATGAACCGCCGGATTTCATGGCATGCCGCCCGCAGGACCATGTTTTTCACGGCAACATCGTTGCCGCCATGCAGGCCTATGGCGAGGGCAGATTGGGCGAACAGCCCATCTCCCTGTCTGCGGTCAACCACCTCATCGCCATCGGCTCCGACAGAATGATGGCTGCCGTCGCGCAGGCACGCCACACCATCCTCAAGCCCATGTTGAATCCCAACCACATGGCCATCGGCAGCATCAACTCCCCCATGCAATGCATGATGAAGGAAATCTGCGCCCAGTGCCTGCAATTACAAAAAGACCCCGTCACGGGTGAAGAACACTATGTCTTCTCCTGCTTCAATCAGGACCAGCCGCTGGATTGCGTATCCTTCCCGCATCTCAACACACGGCTCATGCAGAATCGCGTCAGCGAATCACTGACCGCGCAATGGCTCAAGCATATCGGGGTTTAAGCACTTCTCGCCAGCAATTCATCTTCTGCGGAATGGCTCACCTCGGGAGGTTTCACATCCTCGACTTCCGCACCGGGAAACGCCTCCAGCCATTCTTTTACATCCGGCCTGGCCAGCAGGGCTTCCCGCACATGCTTTGCATGGCTGGCTTCTTTGGCGGCGATGCTTTCCGTTTTGGCTTCTGCCGTTTCATCCAGCACCACCATCCACGGCGCACCCGTCCACACGCGCAGGCAATGGCTGATACGACCAGCGAAATCCGGCGTTAAGGCCGACCCAACAGGCTTCAACACAAGTCTGCCGTCACCACACTCCACCGGCACAACCTGGCTTCTCAGCAATTGATGCAGCACCATCTCGCGGCGTTCAGAAAACAACGCCACCAATGCATGAAAATCCTCGGGGCTGGCAACCGTCGTTGCCACATTATTTGCCTCCCTGTCATTTGCGAGAGGGGGCATCACATGCACCGCTGGCGGCTGCGGCACAATCTGAAGCACCGGGGCCTGCGCCATCACGGGCAAAGGCTCCTGCCGTTTTGGAGCAAACTGCACAGGTGCCGCTTGCGCAGAAGAACCAGACCCTGGCTTCACCAGCTTCCACAAATCATTCGGCGGCGGCAGCTCGCTCATATAAGCCAGACGCACCAGCACCATCGTCAATGCCTGCAAGGGGCTCGGCGCCTGCTTCACTTCCTGCAGCCCCTTGAACAGGGTCTGCCATGCACGCACCAATGCGGGCATGCTTAATTTCTGAGCCATCTCACTCGCACGCTGCCGTACATCCGCTGGCAGGGAAAGGTCAGCCGCCATATCTGGCATCAGCTGTATCTGCGTAATGACATGCAGCACATCCAGGCTGTCGGTCAAAAGCAGCGAGGGGTCCATGCCTTCGTAATAAAGGCTTTGCGCCAGCTGCACCGCTTCGCTCGCCCGGCCCGATGACACATGCTCAAGCAAATCGAAAATACGTCCTCGGTCTGCCGTACCGATCATGGCCTGGATATGATGCTCCTCCACCTGCCCCATCGCATGCGCGATGGCCTGATCAAGCAACGACAAGGCATCACGCACAGACCCTTCGGACGCCCGGGCAATCATCGCCAGCGCCGCCGGTGTTGCCTGAATCGCTTCCTTCTCGCAGATATGCGTCAGATGCGCCTGCATGGCCGCGGCATCCACCCGGCGCAAATCAAACCGCTGACAGCGGGAAAGAACCGTAACGGGAATCTTGCGCAGCTCAGTGGTGGCAAAAATGAATTTCGCATGCGGCGGCGGTTCTTCCAATGTCTTCAACAGCGCGTTGAACGCGCTGTTGGAAAGCATGTGAACCTCGTCGATGATGTAGATTTTGTAGCGCCCGCTCACCGGCCGGTAATGCACATTCTCGATGATCTCGCGGATATCGCCTACGCCCGTGCGGCTTGCGGCATCCATTTCCAGCACATCCACGTGCCGGTCGGCTGCGATGGCAAGGCACTGCTCGCATTCACCGCAGGGATTGATGGTTGGTCCGCCTTTTCCATCCGGTCCCACGCAATTCAGTGCGCGCGCAATGATACGCGCCGTCGTGGTTTTACCAATACCCCGAATACCGGTAAGCAAAAACGCATGCGCAATACGGTTCATATTAATCGCGTTGGACAGGGTCTGCACCAGCGCTTCCTGTCCGATCAGGTCCTCAAACCGTGTGGGGCGGTATTTACGCGCCAGCACCTTGTATGCCTGGTTGCTGTTACCGGCATTGCCTGTTTCTGTATCCATAGCCAACCCGCTTGCCCCTAAACGGGCAACCCGCAGGAACATGTTTGTTATAGGAGTGGCTGAGCGGCGACCCGCAGCTAACCCGTTACGGTTGCTTCGTTTCCGACCTGGCCGGGTTGGCGGGGGCTACGCCCGCCGTCAGCCACCTCTGATTATGGGCCCTCCCCAAAATTAAGCAAGCTTAACCTTTGCTCAGGCCATAAAAAGCCTCACCTCCGCCTCCCGGCGAATCATCAGACCGGGCAGCTTGCGCCCCCCGGCATATACCCAGCGCCTCAGCTCATCCGGCACGGCAGCAACTTCCCCCCGGTTCAGCTTGCGCCGCAGGGTCGAGCGCTGTAACGCCCCAGCCCCGAGATTAAACGTAAAACTGACAAGCGCCCCCTGCTGGTTGTCGCTTAACGGCCATTGAACAAGCCTCAACACCGCCATCCGGGCCTGGTCTATATCCTGTGCCAGCAATCGCTCAGCATCTTCAGACGATATCGGACTGTCGATATGCTCGTCTCGTCTTATAAGGTGTCCCCAGCCGATCGTGGTATAACCCGCCGGGCAGAGATACGGCCTATCCGAAAACCCTTCATGCCGCTTGATAAAACCCGTTAGATCCATGCTCACGCTTTGGCCCGCTGCTGCATGGCACGGTGGCCGAAATAAAAGCTGATAATGGCGGCAAAAATAGCCTGATCTTCGGCGCTCCAGAGCAACCCGGCCATTTCAAACGCACTCGCCACAATTATTTGAAACTGCACCCACTGCAAAAGCTTGACGGCCGCATACAGGGCAAAAAACGCATAAGCCAGAATGGGTCGCACCGTGCCATTCAACGCATCCACCCATTTCACACCAATCGTGTAGGTACCATAGATAGCCTTTGTCGCTTCACTGTCCAGCTGCAGCCGCACCTCTTCCATGCGTTGACTCAGCCCCAGCTTCTGCTGCTCGAACTGCAGCCTCAGAATTTCCAGCTCATGCGCACGGTCGCGCTTGTCCTGAAACATCTTGAAGCATTCCGGCACCACGCTGCCGATAAAGCCAAGCAAACTGGCAAATAACGTAATGATCATGATCTGCCTTTCAACCTATCAATCTTTCCCTCGAGCCTTCCAAGCGTATCTTCCAGCCTCACCAGCTGGCGGGAAGTGCTTTCCTGCTGTGCCTCCAGCCTGACAATCCGCTCATAGATAAGCAGCCGCTCCTGAGAGGTTTTTTCCAGCTGGGAAATACGTGCCTCATGGTTGGAGACATGGCTGTCCAGCCGCGCCCCCCACCAGATGACACTTCCCGTTTGCACCAGAATGGTCAGCACCACCGCCACCGGAATATGCTTATCCAATATCCACCCCTGCCGGTAAGGCTGGGTCTTCAAGGGTGCCCCCATCATTGGATAACGCCGCCCGCCGCCACCCATTCATCCACCAGGCGCGCATGTTCCGTACCGCCCGGATAAGGCGCATAGCTCACATCGCCATCCAGCCAGCTTACCCGTATCTGGCCTTCACCGGCTGTTTCCACCGTCTGTATTTCCATTACTTCCTCCTAATATTCCGCATTGGCCGTGGCATGAATGCTGTAAAGCGCATTGTCGACAGAGGCTGCGTTATTATACAGCACAAAGCTCTGCTCACTCAGGTTGTTACTATCCACAATAACGGCCAGGTCGGTTCCGGCGCCCACATTCCGCCAGTTGGCGTTGCTGGCCTGGGGATTGTAGGTGGTGATGCTAGGCAATGCCCGCATGGGCACCGGCAGCCGCACTTGGGCGCATACGGAAAGGTTGGTGGTGGTGCCGGTGGCGGTCAGCATGATTGCGCCTTCCCTGCCCGTATTCTGCGCAGGGGTCACGCTGGCTCGAAAGCTTTTCCAGAAGTAACGCTGACAAAGCCCTAGCTCGGTTGCCATCTGCCTTCCTTCAAACGGCGTGGCAAAAGGTCCTCTCTCAAGCTGCACACCCCACAGCAGCAGGTTAAAGGTGGAACCCGAAGGCCCGCTGAAGATCAAGCCCAGATAGTCATTGGCATTGCTTCCCATGGTTTTCCCGCTGATGGAATCCAGCGTCCAGGTAAGGCGAAATCGCTGCCAGTTTGTAGTCAATCCTGCTGTTTGTGTGCTGGAATCGTTATTGGAAGATGGGCTCCCGCCGGTACCAAAACATTGACGCAAAAAACAGCTCAGCGTCATCGAGCCGGACACGGTGCGCGCGTAAAACGACACCGTCACCTGCTGGCCGCTCAACAGGCGCACATTCTCGATAGGCTGCATAAGATAGTTGCCGGTACCACCCGTGGTCTGGTTCCATTGCAGCGAATAAAGCGGCTGGGTGCCATCTCCCACACTTTCTCCCGGAGAAAATGCCGAGCGTGATACGGTGGCTGCCCCTCCGGAACCATAATTAAACTGCCAGCGGTCGGCGACGAATCCATTGCTGCCGAAACTCGTTCCCCGCTGCCATATGTCAAAAGCCCCGTTGATGATGGTATTGCGAAACCCTGCCAGGGGCCCCCCATTCAATGATTTGATCCGGGCGTCATTGATAACGGCATTGCCATTTCCAGGGTCGGCTTCATTCACGTCCACCACCAGCCCCTGCAACACGCTGAGGCGCTGAACACCGCCCGTCGCCACATCCAGACGGTCGGCTGCGCTGCGGTAAATCCCCGTGTTCTCATCGTTATAAAACGCATAGGCAGGCTGCCCGGCGGCACCATCCGCCGCCCGGTTGACGATATTACTCGGAACGCTCGCGTTCAGCGCGCTCAATGCACCCAGCGCAACCGCCGTCAGGTTTGAAGTCAGGCTGGATAGATCAACGGTTACCGTTGTATTGGGGCTGCCATACCCACTGTCGGCAATAGTGGCATAAAGGTCGGCCCCGTTATCCGTCAGCCGCACGCGTCGGCCTTTATGATAAATACCCGTCACATCTCCCGCCAGGGCAAAGCTGTTCGCGCTCAGATAACTCGGCTCATGCCCCAGATTCACCCATTGCGAATCGGCATACCAGGTGCGAATATCGGCCATCATCTGACGCGCGCAGTTATTCACCGCGCTCGGTGCCATGCCCTCCGGCCATCCATAGGGCGGCCCTGCGATATTATTGGCCGGATTGCTTGACCAGTCTTTGATTCCTGACATCTGTGATTCCTTTACTGTTACATTACAAGACCGAACAACCCACCAAGGCCGGCACCCAGCACCGAACCGATCCCAGGAATCATGGACCCCAGGGACAATCCCGTCAGTGCGCCGTTGATACCCTGCGCAAGCGGGTTAGGTTTGCTGGGCGTTGTCACGCTGCTGCTGCTGCTGCCGTAATTTCCCTGGATCAGCGCCATATAATCGGCCAGCATTTGTTTCGGCAGGTTGGCGTTGTAGTTATATTGGTTCATCTTGCTGTCCAGAACGGCCTGCGCCTGGTTATCCTGAATCGCACCCGCCGCGGCCAGGCGTTGTGAATCATTGTAATCGGCCTGGGCAAAAGCCGGCGCAGCCAAGGTGGCTGCGTTCTGGTTATTCCGTTCATCCCGGTAATTCTGATAGGCCATATCATTGGCAATATTGCCAAGAGCCGTTGCCAGCTCCGATTCACTGCGCGCCCGGCTGGTATCATAGGCGTTGCTTCCATAACGTCCGCTGCGCGAAAATTGCGCATCAACACCAGGCAGCACTGCATCCCTGTATTGGCGCATCACAGGGCTTAAGGCCGAATCAATAGCCTTGTTAAGATAAGGATTCTGATTGAGATATTGACCGCTAATGGTTTGCAGCATCTGGTTTTGCGCAGCACTTTGCAGGGGGCTTCCGTTCATGGCGCGCTGCTGTGTCATATAAATGGCCGCCTGTGTATCAGGAGACAGCGACGCAACCGTATTGCCCGAATAATATTGCGGCCAGAGATTCTTGTTATTGTAAAGCTGCGCCGCCTGTTGAAACCCGTATTTCAGATAAGACTGCTGCCCCACCCACGGGTCGGCCTGCTGCACAGTTGTTGTGCCGCCCGTTGCTCCCTTGCATTCGGCAATATCTCCCTCATGCTCCTCATGCTGGCATGCATCGGCAACCCAATTGCCCTCTGCATCCAGCACCAGTTTTGTCCATACCCGCACCATCATTCCTCCTTGGTGAATGTTTTTCTAATCACTGAATAAGCATGGCTGTATCCCACCCCGGCAAAGACCTTTTCCCAGCCTTTACGCCCCATCACGTCAACGGCGTCACAGCCATGCTGCCGTCCCCAATCCTCAATGCATTTCAACCAGCCGCACCACCGTGGTTGAAGGCAGCCTGCGCCATATTGCACCTGCACATGCAAGCTGGACGGATAACGGATCAACCGTGTCACGGCCGCTCCCGTCACACGCTCCCCGCCATCCAGCTCAATCCATAACTGCGCGTCACGCTGCCTGAGCGCCGCCAGCACATCCTTCATGGGCTCGCATATCTCCGCCCGCGCGAACGTCCGCTGCAATAAGGGCTCAACCTCTGGCCACCAGCGATCAAGCTCGTCCTGGCGCACACCGGTAAAGCGGTAACACGAATGCATGGGCTGGCTTTCGGGCAATAAAAAAGGGCGCCGGAGGCGCCCTTTCAAATCTATGTAAATCGCATCATTCCGTCGGCGCTTTGGCCGTCTTGGCATCTTCCGACCGAATCACCACACGGTAAATCGGCTGCTTGGGGTCCGGCTGCGCCGTTACGCCGGAAATACGCAGGCTGTCTTGAATGAAGCTGCTTTCCAGGCCGGAGGAAATGCTTTTCATCAATGCGTCAAACTTGGCCGCATCAATACGGTAAACTTTTAGAAACTCGCCTTCAAACGCTGTCTCGCTGGGCTTGTCGCCACCTTTTTTGATATCCACCACCACCGCATCAGTCGTCTTTCCATTTCCAAGAACCTTGGCGGAAATTTGCGTGGAATAGCCCAGGCATTGAACCCGCTGCGGCTCGTCATGGCATTCGCCTTCCTGAACGAAGAAGCTTTTCACCACAGCGCTTTCCTGGTCAAAATCCAGCAGGTTCGCTTGCTTCTGCACTTCCTTTACGGCACGCGGCGCGGCAATGGCCAACTGGTTGGCCACTTCTTTCGGATTCACGCCATCCACCACCTGGCCTTCCGCCAGCGCTTTCGCCGTGGGCGTGCTGGCAAAATGTTTCTGGATATCTTCCAGCAGCAGGTTGGCCTGCTCATATGCCTTAGCTTTCTCGGCATAGGTCGTCGCCTTAATCCCCGTATCCATGTGAACCTTGGCTTCGGCCAGCTTTGCTTTTGCGGCCTCATCCCGGTCCGTACAGGCACTCAGCATGCCGATGCAAAGAGCAGCGGCGGCAAAGCGGGAAACAAACGAACGGGTTACATAAGCACGCATAAAACACTCCTGAATGATAGGAGCAATCTATCCATCTGCATGGGAAACGCAACCACGCAGGTAGCGTTAACCAAGAATCACATAATCAAACAAACGGTCATTCACCGGCTGGCTGTCATGCGCCAGTGTAAAAGCGCCGTTGGTGACAATGGCGGTATAAACCGCTTGGGTCGCTATGGCTGCGCTGGCACTTCTGGGGCTTAACAGGATAACGCTTTTTGTACCGCAGCGCGGGTCAGCAACCACCGTGCTGGTGGCGCCCGGCTGAAGAGAAACCTCTCCCCCGGCTCTTATTTTTCCGGCACTGATGCGATTGATCGCATCGGCCAGTTCGCGCACATAATCTTCTCCCAGGCGGGAGTTTAATGGAGCTCGCATGGTTTTGCCCATAAAAAAGGCTTGCCGTCTGGCGGCAAGCCTTTGTTAAATAATAGGTTAAATTAAACAGTGCGGCCGGATGCCTCTGGCTGCCGCACTACACTGTTCACCAGCTCTGCAAAACTCTGCAGCTGCGCCCTAAGCGCCTGTTGTGTAAGGTTAAAATCAGATGCATTAAATACGCCGGATACGGCTTGAACCGCTTGATTTATATTCATTGTATCGCCTCCCAAACGATGAGAAAGGCATAACAAATCTTAATCTTTAAAACAAGCGTTTTAATATTTGCCAGCAGGTATGAGGCCTACACGCATACCTGTCGCCTTTTCCCAATCGCCTGAAAGGGTAAGCTCCACCGCATGACTGCACCCATGTGTCAGGCTGTCACACCACCCATAGTTATTGATGGCCGTAGCGCCGCCTAATACTAGTGGCCCGCGCGCATAGGCCCGCCCGCCCACGCGAACACTCACATCCCCACCCGTTACGGCCGGCATCACACCTTGCAGCAGAAAGGACTGCTCTCCGGCGATAATATCCCCCGTCAGCAAGGTCGCCTGCAATGCTTCACCATTGAAATTGGCAAGCCGGTGACTGGTGGTAAAAAATGCCAGCTGCCGGTCCTTACCCTGCCACACGCGGCTGTCCAGCGGATAGGGCAGGGTTTCAAGGCTGGCCGCAATCGCATCCAGATCTTCCAGACGGTAACTGTCGCCGAATAAGGGCAACAGCGTTTCGCTCTCCAGTTCTATCCAGCTCCACCGGTCCTGCTGCGTGTGGTACACCAGCAGCCGGTTGGCGAGGCCGTTTTGTCCTTTCTCCGGAAAGCTCCAGATCACCAGCGGCCGCACAGGGTCCGCGCATGCCTGAATGCGATGCAGGTAATTCCGGTCGATCAGATCGAAAAACCATTGATTGACCCGCCCCTCTCCTATCGGCAGGGAACGCACGCCGTCAAAACGGTAGAACCCGTCCTCGGCAAGGTAATAAATATCCTGCCCCACATTGGTCACGGCGCTTCCCGTCAATGCTCCGCGGCGGCGCTCTACCTCGGCGAAGGTGAAAATTTCCGGTGGGCCGACATATTCCATACGCACAATGGCATATTCCTGCAGAATGATACCGTAATTCTGGTGGCCGATCACCGCCTGCACTGCACCGCCTTCATTCTCAAGTCGCTGGAAATCCGCCTGCGTTGCAGCCGACCTCTCCCAGCTTGTAGGCGCATCAAGGCCGCTCCATTGCACCAGATTACCAGCCTCGGCTGTATGCCCGGCCATGATAAAGTTATTGATCACGGCAAGATGTTGTGCCGCGGGCGCATACGCATCAACCTCATCGAAATGAGCATCGGTGCCGATGAGGAAACTCTGAACAGGGTCGGCGCCGTTCGCTGCCAGCACGCGGTCGCCATATTGCACAAACTGCCAGCCCTGCTCCGTCCCTAGGTTATAAGGCATGCCTGGCCGCGTCACATCCTGCCATGCACCGGCATTCCGTTTGTACAATCGGGTCGCGGTCCCGGCGAATAAATGCGGGTTGCCTTCGCTATCATACAGAGCCACCGCTCCCAGACAGTCATCCGGCAACGCCTCGCCAATCTCAACCGGCTCACACCAGGGGGCATAACCGTTCATTTCCGGCACAAGGTTCTTGGCCTCCACCAGCCCAGGATTGGCATAGCCCGGCATATCGGGCAGCCACGGCCCAAACGCAATATCCTGCATCATGTCAGCACCTACCCTCGGAACGTATCACCAACGAGGAACTCGGCACCCGGCGCAGCTCATCCTCCTGCCGCATCGCATCCAGCACGCGGCTGAACATGCTGTCGTAATAGGCCATCGCATCCGGGTTCTGCAGTTGTGCCGCCACGGCGGAACAGGTGCCGTACAAATAAGCGTCCGGATGCTTCTCAAGCAGCCAGTTGGTAGGAGCCGCTTCGGTCAATGGCGTAACGGCCAGCGTATGAATCAGCTGAATGTCATATTCGCCGTCCGGCACGGGTGCCAGCCGCAGCTTATCGCGCTCAACGGCCATCATGATGGGCCGCCCATGGCAGCCGGCAATCTGTGTTTCCACCAATTGCGTCAGGCTCACCAACCCAAGCCGTGCGGGGCTGCCATCCAGCCATGCCTGCCGCACATGGCGGCTGCCCTGCGGCAGGTCGATCGTCGCCTGATTCGGGGTGGTGGTAAGGCTCGCCAGGCTTTCCATATCCAGCAGCCTCAATTCCCGGTTCATACGAGCTTCGGCTGCCTGAACCGCACGGGGAATCCGCCCGCTCAAATCGCTTCGTGAAAATTCGCTTTCCACCTCGGTCAGCAAATTCGTGTAATTGTCAATGATCGGCATGCGCCTCTCCTGCTGTGTTAGCTGTCTCGTAATAAGCCGGGATCATCGGGTGCACATAATCCAGCCTGCCGCAGTGCCGCACCTCTCGGCTCACGTCATGGTCCACATAAATGGGAATGCCGTGCTCCGCCAAACGCTGGCAGAAAAACCAGTCCTCACCCGTATACCTGCCCGTTTCGGCATTCCAGCCGATGGTAAACCAGGGCTCGGCGATGGCGCGAAACACATCCGCCTTCGCCAGCAAAATTCCTGTGCCGACAACGGCGACCGGCTCCAGCCCTTGTGATCCTTGCCTCGTATAACAACTGCTTCCATCCGCATAACGCGCGGTAGGTAACGGCGGCAGACATTTGGTGGCGCAATTGGCCGCCACCACCGGCAAGTCATGCGCCAGTAAACGGATGATCGTCTCCATGGGAAACCCCATATCGTCATCCAGAAACAACACATGCGTGCACTCACTGGCAAGCGCCTCTCTCACCATCTCCGTGCGCTGCGTCGGCAAAATACTGCCATGATGATTGAAAAGCTTGATGCTGGCCTGCAACCCTTCCGGCAGGGTGGTAGCGAATGCCAGTACCGCCATCGCCAGCGACTGTCCGAAATCCGCCTCCCATTGCCCACGCGTGGGAATGCAGATGCCGAGCTTGATATGCCGCCCCATGAAACCTCCTTCAAAACCCGCCGTCGCTGGTTCGCAAATAGGCATATTCCCCGCGCAACCGCCGCTTCAGTTCAGGCAAATTATCCGGTTGCAGCGCATCAAAGCCTTGCTTCAGCCAGCGGTGATAAAGCACCAGCGGAATGCTCGCCACGCGGCGCAGTTCACGGCTTTCGCTAAATCCCGTACCTTCCGCCCTCAGCCTGGCATTATGCTCCAGAAGCGGATCAACATCCTGCACATGGCGGATGGCAAAACGCTCTTCCGCCGGGTTAAAGTGAAACTCACTCACCACCCCGTTATGCGCATCGAGGATACGGCGCATGTTACTGGGTCAGTTCGGTAACATAACCGGCGCCGCCAGCGCTGGATTGGATAAACGCCACCTTGGCACCAGGGGCGATGGTAAAGACCTCCGGCACGCCGGCCTTAACAAACATGTCATTGACCGTGGCCGAAGGGCTGTCGCCCGAATTGCCGATTTTCACGAAGCAATCCGTCGTGCTGATAATGCGCACTGCCTGGATGTAATTGCCCACGCCGTTGGTAATGGCGGCAGATGCCGCGCCAATGGTCACTTTCTGCGTCACATCGGGTTTATAATGCGTTTGGTAACCACGCATAACTGTCTCCTTTAAAATAAAGCCGGTGCGGCTTGCCGCACCGGCACATGAAGTTAGGCGGTCAGATCGGCCACAACGCCGCTGGAAGCCTCGTTACGTGCTTCAAGCGTATATTCGGCGATTACCATGCTGCGCACATGGTCGCCCGTATCTGCCAGCGGTTTCTCCACGAAGGGTCGCAGATAAGCCACGCCCCACATGTCTTTTTGAAGAATGAAGGCCGAGCGGTCGCGCTGGAAGCGGTTGGGCACCACCTTGATGGCGCCGAAATCGCTTTCATAAATATCGATCGCGGCCACCAGGCGTTTGTCCTCGCCCGTATCCATGCGGGTGCTGTTGCCGGTAAAGGCAGAAACCTTCTGCTTGTTCTTGGAGCCGACCATCAGGATGTCCGGACGGCCGCCACTGGTCCACACTTTCTCGACCATGTCTTTCAGCAGCGTTTCGGTGAAGTCGCGCAACGCGCCGGTCGTCGCATCGGTCGCGGCCTGGGTGGTAGACCCGTTGGCACCGCCTGAAGCGCGGCTGGTATTGGTAGTGAACCATGCTTCCAGCGAACGCAGCTTTCGCGCCGTGGAGGCATTGCCCGCCAAGCTCGTCTGGTTGCGCACCAGCACGGCTTCCATGTCGCGCTTCAGCTCGTTACCGGCCTTTGCCACCTGATAGGCGGACTCCAGGGAACGGCCTGCCTTTTCCACCGCCTCCTGCGTGCCGGATACGATAACGGTTTTGCTGGAGATCTGGCAGGTATTGTCCAGACGGGTCGTCGCCGTAATGGCGCTGCCGCTGGCATCATCACCTTCAAGCTGGGCATTGCCGGCATTGACGGTGGCCAAAGCGTCGGTCTGCCATTCATGCTTCACGGCACGCGCGGTGCTTACATCCGCCACCATGCTGATGAAAGGCGTATCGATCGGAGAGATGTTGTAGATGGTGTCGAGCAGGGATTCACGGTTACCCTTGGCATCATAACTATCAAAAGTTTCGGTTGGTTGTGTCATGTTTGATCCTTGAATGTGGGTTGCAAAAAACCTGCCTCTCCATTCGGTTAGAGGCCGGTGTGTGCGGTGTGTTCACAAATGTGAAGACCGCAAAAATTATCGGTAACGGGATTCGATCAGCCTTGCCGCATCCTTCAGGCTGCCGCTTTGCCGCAGCTTTTCAAATGCTTTCTTGCGCGATTCAGCCTGTGCGCTATCCGCGGACCCTTGACCTTGCGCCTTCTGCAAGGTTGCAGCTTTTGCCTGTGGTTTCAGCACCGTTTCTTTACGGGCCATCAGCTCGTCATAGCGTCGCGCCTTATCCGCCACCATTAACGCACGATGATCGATAAGGTTCGATAATTCCTCGCCGCTATAGCCTTGGGTTTTCAGATAACCTGCCAAAGCCTGACGCGCGCCTGCATCGGCCAGTTCCGGCATTTTTTCCTTCAATGTCCTTGCCTCCTGCTGGAGCCGCTCCTTCAGTCCATCCAGCTTTTTCGCCGCGCTTTCCTGGTGTAACTGGTGCCGATGCGTCTGCCACGCCGCACGCTGATCGGATGAAAATCCCATCGCCTCAAGCAGCCCGTTACCGTCATCCCCGAGCAGGGCATCAAGTGCCGCAAGCCGTTCCTGTTCCCGCGCCCGCAACTGGCCGATCTCATCGCGCTCCTGCTGCAGGCTTTTACGGCTGTCTGCCAGTTCCTGTGTTTTTTTCGTATAATCGGCCTGACGCATATAGCCTTTGGCCAGTTCATTCACCGGCACGGCCTGCTCCTCGCCATCCAGCTTCACGCGCACCACAAGGTCGGATGAATCAACAGACTGGCTGCGCTTGTCAGAGATCTGCTGCGCCGCCTCACCCATGGTCAATTCGGCATCTGCCGGTTTCTCCGTATCTGCCTTCATGTCATCCACGCTCATTCCGTGCTTCCCTTTCCTGCTGTTGTTGTGCGGCCATCTCTGCTGAAATCACCCATTCCTGAAGCTGCGCTTCCAGCCGCAGCAACGCCTGCATGTCATGCCAGCATTGTTCCCGCTGTTCAGCCTCCTGCGCGCCAAGCCACACATCCTGATAGCGCCTCTTCAAGCCGGTGAAGCAATCCACCAGCAGTGGGTGCTCAAGCAGAGACTGCGCTTCATATCCCTTGGCAATCTCCCTGCGCAGCCGATGCTCATCCATGCGCGCTCTCATCCTCTTTCATAAGTTGCGCGGCCTGAAGCTTCGCCGCCTGCAGCTGCAGTTTCTCGCGCTCCAGCAGCATCTCATCGCGATGCTTCAGCACATCCAGTTCAAACTGCCGCTGGTCTTCCTGAGCCCTTCTGGCCAGATCGGCCTGCGCAAGCTGCAATGCTGCATCCGGTGCAGGAGGAGGTGCCGCATATAGCTGCTGTTGAAGTGCGATTTCCTGCAATCGCGCCAGCGGCTCACGGAAATAACGCCCCGCCTGCTTCAGCCCATAACATTCCACCAGGTCGGAAAGCGTATTATGAATGGACCCGATATCCACCAGAATGGCATTTTCACCCATTGCACCGCCCTGGATCTGCACAATCTTCTCCTGCCAGGCGGCAATCGCTTCCAGCGCCTGACGCCGCTCATCCAGCGCCACATTCCCAAGTCCGATGCTGATGGTCAGGTCACGTTTTTTCCGCCATGCGCGCGGGTCGATCAACACACGTCTGCCGTTCAGCTCCACCATGTGCTGCGAGCTTTCATATTTGGAAATCAGCGAAAAAATACGCTGGAATAATTCCTTGAAGCCTGTTTCGGCAAACACGCGGGCAATCAGCTCAATCTTCTGCTGCGCCGCTCCCATCAGGGCCGACATGCCGTAAATACTCTGGTCGCGCAGCGCGGCGGGGTCCAGCCCCTGCATGGTTTTGGAAACGCCGCTTCGCTCCTCACGCACACTGTCAAGGTAATCCAGCACCGGCAATGCCTGCTGCCCGACAAAGGGCACATTGAGCATCGTCACCGCCGATGGGTCGCCGCGCACAATACCGCCGATGCGCCCCGTCATCAGGTCATCCAAATTCACCCGGTGCTTATCCGCCACCACGCGCGGGTTGTTGGAAAGATACAACGAATCCAGCATCTGCCGCCAAAGCGCCGTCTTGATCTTTTGCAGCTCCATCACCAGTTCAGCAATGCTGCGCCCATAATGCCGGTGCGCCATCGGCAGCGCGGTAAGCGAGATGATCGGCACCGCATCCACCACATCATTGGCCAGCAGCGCACGCGCCTTGTCGCCCGCCAGCAGCACGCGGCGAAGCTCGGCAATGCCGTCGCCATTCACATCCACCTTGATGTAACATTCATACACCCACACGCGCCGCATGGACGGGTCGCCCTTATCCTCGCTTCGCGATGTCTGCCCTTCCAGATTGCGCGCGCGTGTCACGCCGTCCTGCGCACCATCCGCCTCGGCGGCGGCTTCCACCGCTTCGCGGTCATACCCGTCAATCAACAGGTCGCTCACCGTCCGGTATTCCCGGTGGCACACAAACGGGCATTCATTCAGGCCGATACCGTGATAATCAGCCGGCACCAGCACATGTTCCGGCGGCAGGGACTGCACCCGAATCTGGCTCGCATCATGTCGGCGAATCACCGCCAGGTCATGCAACAGGCGGCCATCCTCCTGCTCTACGCATTCATGGCGCAGCACGCGGATATCCGGGTCCGACAGAATCAGAAGCGCCTCGTCTTCCTCACGCCCGCTATATTCCTCGCGCTCCTCTTCCACCGACTCGTCCCACCACACCTTGAGGTAACCGTTCTTGTGCAGCAGCGCATCCTGAATCCAGCTATGCGTATTTAAAAAGCCGTCATTCTGCACCTGGTACACATGGCGGCAATAAGCCCCCACCTGCCGGGCGCTATCCACATCCTCATCTCCAACCGGGTGAAACTGCACGATGGATTTCTCACCGGTGAACTGGCGCATCAGGCTGGGCATCAACCAGTCGATGGTTTCCGCCACATCGGTGGACACCACCTTGCTTCTGCCCTCCACTTCGTTGCCGAGCGGCTTGCCCAGGAAATAATCCAGCACCTGCTCACGCTCACCCTGCAACTGCCCGGCAAACTGTTTCGCCGCATCCAGATGGCGCGTTACGATATGGACGAGTTCGTCGTCATTCATGCATCTCTCCTGATAATCAATGGTCAGACAACCCAGCTGGTGTCCGTTTTCAACAACGCATCCGCCCGCCCGGTAACGGCAAAACGCAGCATCATCATGGCATATCGCGTGGCGCAGATAAGGTCGTCGCGCTCTTTCACGATTCGCCCATCCTTGCGGTGATAGAGCCTGAACTCCTCCCACCAGTCCGCCAGATGCGAGAACACTTTGAGCCTGCCGGTCTGCATCCGCTCCAGCATCTCAAGCACCCCCGCTTCCACACCGTCACCACCATCCTCGAATGTTGCGCGCTCTGGCAGCATGTTTAAACCGTTTCGCCGGTATTGCGCGGCAAGCGGCTCGCCGCTGTCCTTGCTGTGTTGCAGCCCGTCATGCGGCCATGCCCATGGCAGGCTGGTTCCCCAGGCTTTCAAGGTTGCCGCATGCATCACGGGTGTTGCCTCCCGCAAGCGGTAGGCATGGGTCACATAGATGCAGTCCACATCCCGGTCCCACGCCAGTTGCACGGCCGCGGTGGGGTGATCCCAGCCAAAATCCAGCCCGCCGATACGCGCCCAGTGCGCCGGTATGGCAAAACTTTCCACTCCCACATCCCGTTCCTCTACAGGAAAAACCCGACCACTCCCAAGCCCCGGCACGCCATAAGCCCTCACCTGCCGCTCATGCGCTGGATAACTGGCCAATATAGCCTCCCGCTCTTCCGGCGAATAATGCCCCGCATCCTCAATCGTCATGCTGGTCACATGCGTACCTTCCGGTTGCGTCATCAGAAAGCGCCGCACCACGTCACTCATGCCAAGCAGCGGTGTAAAGCTCATCCACACCAGCCCGGCTCCCCGTGCCAACGCTGCGTTGGTGCGCGTCAATCCTTCCATATAAATGGTCAGGGGCGGCTCTTCATCGAACCATACCCAATCCAGCGTTTCGCCCTGCCATTTCTCACGGCCCTGATTATAGCTTTTAAACCCGATCAGCGACTGGCCGCCCGATGCATGCGCAATCCGCAGCATAGAGCCGCCTAAATCACCCACCAGAGAATCCCTGGGCACCGCCCCGCTGCCCACATCGCCGTCGCGCCCCAGTAGAATACGCATGGCGCTCCCCTGCAGTGCTTCCATCGTCACCCCGGCCACCCAGCCTGTTGTCGGCCGGTCAAATCGCCTGCCCTGCCACCAGTCCGGATAGAGCCCCGTGGCATGCATGGCTGTTTCAAAACCGCCCGCCCAGGTCTTCCCGAGCTGGTTACCGGCCATGAACAGCCGTTCCCGGTTATCCGCACCGGCTTCATGAAACCTCATCTGCTTTGCGTAAGGCCGGTAAGCATCCAGCTTGCGGTAATGCTTACGCTCCCATTTTTTCCGCAGGCATGCCCGTAACCGTGCTTTCTCCTGCAACGGCATAGCCACATTCCTTTATCAAACGCGCAATTTCATCGTCCAGCCGGTCTTCTTCAACCAGCAGGGCACCGTCCCCTCCGGCAACCGGCTGAAGCAGCCCGTAATGCTTGCCGAGCATTTCCAGCCCCTTCAAGGCGGCGGAGGCGTCAAACTGATAAAGCCCCGTCCATTCGCCTTTCCGGTCCATCACCGTTTCTGCCTGCATGCAACGCTCTACCACACCCTTCAGGCGTGAAACCCACCAGACCCGCTCATCCGGGGCAATCGTGACTGTGACTGGTTTCTTTGATGCGGCACGCGATGTTGCCTTACGTGCCATGCTCTGTCGCATCTCTTTGCATCATACATAAACTATAACATAAAGCGTGACGCTGGTGCAGGGGGGTTTGATAATTTTGTGGCATCCCCGCAACGCCGCCGCGAAAATCCAGCCCATCGGCAGCCAATACCAACTCGTTTCTTGACAAAAACCCGCCCCGGATGATTGCGTCGGTTAAACCACTGTTAAGGGCCGCCCATGGAGTCCGAACTTCTCGTCACGCCGCTTTATGCAGGCATTTTTGCGCTGATGCTTCTGGTGCTGAGCGCCATCGTCATCAGCAAGCGCCGCCGTCACAATATCCCGCTTCTTCATGGGGACCATCCTGAAATCATGCGCGCCATCCGCGCGCACGGCAACTTCACGGAATACGTACCCTTCGCCCTGTTCCTGATGCTGCTGATCGAGCTGAACGGCGCCCCGCGCCTCTTCATGCACGCTGTAGGCCTGACGCTTCTTGCCGGTCGCTTCCTGCATGCCTATGGCATTCTGGTGCTGGAAAACAAAAGCAAGGAAGAAGCCAAGACATCCTTTACCGGTCGTGTCGTCGGTATGGTGCTCACCTTCAGTGCGCTCGCCCTGACGGCCTGTTTCGCCATCTACCAATTCATCGGGCACGAGTTGGGCTATAACAGCGTAGCCGTCGTTTACTAACCCTTCAGCGTCAGCACCATGTAGTCACGCTGAACCATGGCCTTGCGTGCGGAATACCCAAGCGTTGCGGACACCTCATCCGCACGCATGCGGCAAATCGCTGCGGCCTCCTGACTGTTGTAATTAATCAACCCACGGCCAATTTCATGCCCGTGCGCATCACACATGCGCACGGCTTCACCTCGCTCAAACTGCCCGTCCACCTTGGTCACCCCTACAGGAAGCAGGCTTTTCCCTGCCTTCAGCGCCTGCAACGCGCCTTCATCCAGCCACAGGCTGCCTTTCACGCTCAATTGCCCGCCCAGCCAGCGCTTATGCGCATTCAGCGCCGTGCCTTCAGCCAGAAACACCGTATGTCGCTCTCCCGCCGCCAACCGGCTGAGCGGCGCATCCGCCTGCCCCTTCATGATAATCACCTGGCAGCCTGCGCGCATGGCCATGTCGGCCGCCTGCAATTTGGTCGCCATCCCGCCGGTGCCGAGCTGGCTCCCCGCGCCACCCGCATAGGATTGAATCTCCGGCGTAATCCGCTCAACCACGGGAATATGACGGGCCTCCGGCTTCGATGGGCTCATGTCGTATAACCCATCAATATCGGAAAGAATCACCAGCCCATCCGCTCCCGCCATCGCCGCTACACGTGCGGCCAGCCGGTCATTATCGCCCACGCGCATATCTTCCGTCGCCACCGTGTCATTCTCATTCACCACCGGCACCACCCCGGCGGAAAGCAACTCCTCCAGCGTGGCGGTTGCGTTCAGAAAATTCGCGCGCCGATCGCTATCCTGCGGTGTCAGCAGCAGCTGCGCCACGGCCATTCCTTCTTTGGCGAAGGCCTCATGATAAGCTGCCATTAGCAAAAACTGCCCGCAGGCCGCCAGCGCCTGTTTGCGCTCAAGCGTCTCGCCCTCTTTCAGGTAGCTGGGCGCATGCAGCCGCCCCATCGCCACCGCGCCGGACGACACTATCACCACCTGCTGTCCCTTATGCTGGCATGCACGAATGTCCTTTGCCAGCGCATGCAGCCATTCGGCGCGCGGCTTATCCTTGCCCATCACCGTGGATGAGCCGATCTTGATCACCATGCGCTTGAACATACGCGCCGCCTTACTCATCGGTAGATGCGAACGGGTCCCAGTTATCCATGGCAGGGGGAGCATCCTTCACTTTCTGCTCCTCACGATACTGGTCTATGGTTTCCAGCATCTTGAACAAAAGCGGCTTCAACCCGTCCGTCATTACGCCGGAGATGGTCCACACCTCCTGCTTGCTGGCTTTTTCCAGCGCCTTTTTCTTTTTGGTGATTTCTTTTGCATCCAGCGCATCGCATTTATTCAACGCAATCAATCGCGGCTTCTCATACAGCCCATGCCCATAGGCTTCCACCTCATGCGTCACCACGCGGTAATCCGCCACCACATCTTCCGCCGTGCCGTCAATCAGATGCAACAACACGCCGCAGCGTTCGGCATGGCCAAGGAACCTGTCGCCAAGGCCAATTCCTTCATGCGCCCCTTCTATCAACCCCGGCAAATCCGCCAGCACAAACTCACGCTCGCCCACATACACCACACCCAGCTGCGGCGTGAGTGTCGTGAACGGATAATCCGCAATCTTGGGCCGTGCGCGGCTGGTCGCCGCCAGAAAGGTCGATTTTCCCGCATTCGGCAACCCAATAAGCCCGGCATCCGAAAGCAGCTTCAACCGCAGCCATATGGTCAATTCCTGCGCCGCCTCGCCCGGCGTGGCAATGCGTGGCGCACGGTTGGTCGAGCTCTTGAAGCACAGGTTGCCAAGCCCTCCCTTGCCGCCTTCCAGAAACACAATGCGCTGCCCCTCTTCCAGAAGATCGGCCAGGATTTCTTCCTTATCTTCAGACAGTATCTGTGTGCCGATCGGCACCTTGATCACGCAATCCTTACCCGCCGCGCCATGGCAGTCGCTACCCATGCCATGCTCGCCGCGTCCCGCTTTAAAATGCTGCTGAAACCGGTAGTCGATCAGCGTATTCAGGTTATTCACCGCCTCGATGATCACATCGCCGCCACGCCCGCCATTGCCGCCGTTAGGGCCGCCAAACGGCAGGTTCCGCTCACGCCGAAAGCTCACGCAGCCGTTACCGCCTGCGCCACTTTGGACATAGATCTTTGCTTCATCTAAAAATTGCATGGAAACTTTAATCGCTTCATGTTCTTATTGCTCTCAACACACCTGTGAGCCTAGCTCAAGCAAAATCGCCCACTGATTGCGGAGACCCGCCATGCGCCTGCGCCTTCTAGCCCTTATCCTTACCCTGGCCGCCTCACCCGCTTTTGCCCAGGAAGCCTGGAAAACCCAGCGATACGATGGCTCCGCCAATGCCCGCACAGTAGACCGCGCCACTTCCGGCACCAAAGCCTACGATCCTTCCCAGACCGCCACCCCGGCCTACGACCCCAAGGCCGTCAAAGCCAAGGATTACAACCCCAAAGACACCTACAATCCCGAAACCTACCAAAGCGAAGCCGATAAAAAGAAAGAAAAAGAGGAAAAGGAAAAAAAGAAAAAGCGGCGTGAGGCCCTTCAACAGGAAGAGCCCAAAACCGGCACCGAACCACAATAAGGCAACGCCTTAATTGTAGGTCAGCGCCAGTTGCTCGCCGCGCAGCATCTCATCAACGGCCTGCGCATTGAACGTGGCATCATGGAAATAGACCGGTGCCCGTTCGAAAATCCCCACACAGGCCGTGAAGGCGGCATGCGCATCACGGTAATTCGGTGAATCCGGCGCCAGGTTTTTGCCATCCTTGAATTGCAGCAGATATTCCCGTGCACGGTCGGCATTCTGCATCTGAATGCCCAGTTCCACCTTCAAACCAGGAGCAAGCTCATCATACAAATCTGAACGATGTACCTGGCGCAGATGGTCAAACATCTCGGCACCATTGAAATCCATCTGCCCGCCCGGATAGGCAATACCATTCAATTCATAAATAGCCTCGCCATGCCCAACGCGCAAATCATGCAGAAGCGCGCGCACCACCGGCAGGCACAGGGCATGTTCAAGTTGGAAATAAGCCAGCTGACGCACCGCCCCACGCTCATGCTCCACCAGCTTCGTCACATGGGTCCAGGTCTTTCCTTCATCGAACGAAACCTTGTTCGTCTGCTGGTCAAGCTGCCCGCCCAGCCCTTTCCACGCCACATCGAAATTCGCCATCACCAGCGCATAAGCACTGCGCAGCAGCATTTCCTGGAATTTGGGCGAGGCCTGCGTCAGAATTTCCAGTTTTTCCAGGTTATCGCGGTTGAACGTCTGCTCAATCAGACCGTTGAGATTCCCACCCAGCATCGCGTGGTAGGCATCCTCCTGCGAAATCTCATCCGGGTTGCCATGAAACATGGTTGAAATCATGCTGTTCGAAATAGTCCCGGCCAATGCCTTCCCCACGCCGATATAAAGCGGCGCGCAGCTGCCCGCCACGTTCAACGCAAGGTTATAACCGATGGCACGGCTATCCTGGTGCTTTTGCACCACTTCCTTCGGTTTTTCCTCAACAGCGGCCACTTCACCGGCTGCGGGCTCCACGCGGTCGCGGCTGTCTTTACGTGCGCTATGGTTTCCAACGGCGGAAACAAGTTTATGTGCCGCGCCTTCCTGGAAATATTCGCCAAAATCGGTTGCGACACCCCGCTCGCCGAATATTTTGCGGTAATAATGCACGCCATTCGTGCAGCGTTCCTTGATTTCCTTCCACTGCGGCTCGCCTTCGCGGGGTTGCAGCAACTGGTTGCCAATCACCACTTCCTGCGTTTTTCCCGTACCTTTTTGCATGGTGGCGCGGGTGTTGCCGCTGAAATATTGAAGGATGTTGTTTACCTGCGTGGCCTCTACCCGATCAGCCACAACCTGGCGCAACCCTTCCCACATCAATGATACGCCCTGAAACGTAGCCTGCTGCTGCAAGCCGCCATCCTTACGGAATACGCTTCCACCCTCACCGGCATAAAGCTGCACCAGCACACCGTGGCGCAGGCCCTGAAGAATAGCGTGCTCTTTGGCCCGCTCAAGCAAAGGCACAATACAAGCACCGCTGCTCTTGATCGAGTCACTGCCCGCATACATCACGGTCTGCTTTTTCTCGAGTGGGCGGTTGAGAATATCCGCGCTCACGCCAAGCCCACCCTTCTCATGCCCGGGCGAACGGGTGGCAAACTCGCTGTCAATACCCATTGCCTTTAAAATATCATTCGGCGTCACCGGGTGAGATTGTTTGGTCTCAGGATCAATGGCATACACCAGCGGGGCGTGGTGAATGCGGTCCTTGGAGTTTTCTTCCTGCCCATTCACCGGGTCCAGCAGCTGCGCCAGCCAGTCTTCATTGAAAATATCGCCCGTGATATCCTTGTTATCGATGATTTCCTTCCAGCCTTCAAACAGCGGCACGATGTGGGTTTTAACGGCGGGCCGGTCCCCATGCGCCGTAGCCTGTAAAAACAGGCGCACCTTCAGGATGTCATGAATCCCTTCGCATTCCGCAATGATATAATCCTCAATCGCCCCGGGATATTCATTGGCCAGCCAGCAGGATTTAAGCGTTTCATAGGCCAGACGTTTTTCTTTGGGAACATGTTTATTCTGCGCAATCTCCTGTCCAACGCCATCCAGCCACATGGCGACCGTGCTGCGCAGATTACTTGCATATTCATCGCTCACTTCAAGGCATCGCGCCATCACATGTTCGGCAAATTCCGGTTCCAGCTCCCGCTGCCTCAACAGATATTCCATTTTCGGCAACACACCGTCAATTCGCTGTAAGCTCTCCAGAATGTCCGCCTTCTCATCATTCTGATGGTTGGCATCAATCCATTCACCTACCGCCTTCTCAGCATCACGCACAAAATCAGGGTCACTTGCCGTAAGCGCTGCAATCCCACCGGTCAGTGATTCTGGCGTTAGCCAGCCCTCCGCCACCATATAGTCATACGTCACATTGTGCCGGTCGCGGTTCTGGCGCAATTGCGGGTGCGCCGCATAGCCGCGCATGTTCGCCGCCTGAACGCGCAGCGCATCCAGCGTGGTCATGCGGTATATTCCTTCATTATTCGGCAATTGAACCGTGGCGATCTCGGGAAGATACGGGTTCAGCCATTGGCGCCATGCATCCAGCTTTTCAACAAAAGCCTTATTGTCCGTAAGAATGGGCGAAAGCTCCGCTTCTTTCCACTCAGCCAGATTGGCCATGAAGGCATCCGTCACCATATTGGCCAGCGAAGGCAACCCCTTCTCACCCGCCGCATAACGTTCCAGCAGCTCGTCCAATGTGGTGAATCCTTTAGTCTTGGCTTCGGCGGCAATATCCGCCAGCCTGCCGCGAATGGCCCCGGCCATCGGCTGAAACGCGTCATCTTTGGTGAGAAGATAAACGATTTCCTGGTTTGCCATCCCGCTCAGTGCCTGGAACATCGATTGCCCGGCCTGCTGAATGATGTCCTGTAACGACTTGCGATAGAACCCGGTTGCGGCATCACGATATTCGTAAATAGCCTTCTCAATTTCCACCGCCGTCACATTGTCCTTGTTGTCGCGGTCGCCACCAGCCCAGCTGTCAATCTGCAGCAGCCTGTCAAACACGCTCAAATCATACAGGTTTTGTTGATTAAACAGCCGGTAACGCTCCGCGAAGGACTGGCCGCCCATCTGCTTGTTCTGGGGCGCATCGTCAGCATATCGCTGATCAAGGCGGTTCTCCGCCTGCACATAGCGCTTCATCAGCTCGGGCACTGCGCCGATGATTTCCAGCGCGAAATCCGCAGCACGGCGCACTTCACCATTTACCGTCAGCTTGGTCGTGGGCTTGCCTAGGTCGGGAATCACCCAATCCTTGCCGCGATAATAAACGCGATCGCCTGCGCGGTTCTGATCATCCCTTTCCTGCAGTTCCCGGGCAATCTGCTCGCGGATAATAACAGCCTCGGGATGCGCATCCAGAGCATCCTTCAGGGAATATTCATGCTGGTTCTTCTGCGCAGCCTCGTATGCCGCATTACCAAGACTGCTCGCGCCTGCCCGATAGATGTCAGAATAGGTGTAATTGGCCAGATCCAGCGGGTCCTTGCCCGGCTTAAGGAAATAATCATGCCCATCCAGGGCAATCACATCCGTCTCCACCCATGCGTCAACCGGAAGATCGTAATAGTAATGCGTCAGATCGGTCATGACGAACTGATCCAGCAGCGCATCCAGCACCTGGTCGAATTTCATTTTAGAGTTTAATTCGCTGTAGCGCCCAACCACGCGCTGGCTCACCTGCCCGGTTGCCGCATATTCCTGCATCAGGTCCTGGATATCGAAAATCAGCCACATCATGCGGTTGCTAAGGTTCTGCGTCGGGTGTGCCGTCATCACAATATGCGTGCGGAAATGCGGTGCAACGCCTTCCAGCAGCTCATCGCCCTCACCACGGTTGGCGGCGTTTATATACCGCTCGCCTGCCAGACGGTTAT
>WGMV01000016.1 GCA_016124905.1 bacterium | reverse complement strand
GCTTGGTGCAGGGCCTTGTGATGCCGGTAATATCGGCTTCCTGAAACGCATCATTGCCAATCAGGTGCGTCGGCACCTGCCCGGTCACACATAATAAAGGTATGGAATCCATCAACGCATCCATCAACCCCGTGATGGTATTGGTCGCCCCCGGGCCGGATGTCACCAGCACCGCGCCAAGCTTGCCGGTAGACCGCGCATAGCCTTCCGCCGCATGCACCGCCCCCTGCTCGTGTCGCACCAGGATGTGGCGCAACTGGTTCTGCTTGAACAGCGCGTCGTAAAGCGGCAGCACCGCCCCGCCGGGATAGCCGAAAATCACGTCCACCCCCTGATCCACCAGGGACCGGATCACGATTTCCGCGCCGCTGATCGGCTCGGCAATGGTCTGGGGTGCGTTATTTTTCTTTTCCGCGCGCGGCATTGGTTTCTCCTGGATGAAAGTAGCGAAATATAAAACTTTCTGGCTGAGAATGAAGCCATAAATCAAACAGGTGACATTAATATGTCGGTTTTCCGCCGCTTTATTGCCCTCGCGAGCACCGGTTTGCTGGCCGCCTGCGCCGCGCAGACACCCCAAGCCCCCACCCATGGTGAGCTGATCGCCAAAGCACGCAACTGGGTCGTCTATTACGACAAGGCCCTGCCGCCCGGCACCTTCAATGCCTACGACATCGTCGTGTTTGACGACGTCAAACATCCACGCCCGCTGGAAGTGCTGCGCAACCGTCCGCGCCTGATGCTCGGCTATGTCAGCTTCGGCGAAGCCGGCAGCACCCGGCCCTTCCCGGTCCACGAACAACCCGGCGTCAAGCTGGAACCAAACCCCTGGTGGGAAGGCAACATCATCCTCGACACCCGCCAGCCCGCCTGGCGCGATTTCCTCATCAAGGAACATATCCCCTCCATCCTGGCCCAGGGCTTTGACGGCATCATGATCGACACCGTCGAAAGCCCGCTCTATCTGGCAGGCAAGGACCCGGTGAAATACGCAGGCCTCAAACAATCCACCGTGGACCTCATCAAGGCCGTCCGCAAAGCCTTCCCTGGCATGGTCATCATGCTCAACCGCGGGTTCGACATTCTGCCCGAGGTCGCCCCGGATATCGACCTACTGCTGATGGAAAGCACCCTCGTCAGTCACGACCATAAAACCGGCGAAAGCAAATTCCTAAGCGCGGATGCCCACATGGATTACGTCGCCACCTTCAAGGCCGCCCAGGCAAGAAACCCCAAACTGCGCGCCCTCACGCTGGATTACTGGAACCCCGACGACACCAAAGGCGTGGCCAGGCTCTACCGCTTCCAGCGCGCCATGGGCAACGTCCCCTACGTCACGACGTCCGACCTGGGGCAGCATCACCCTGAACCTTCAACACCCTGATCGCTTCCGGTGTTGCAACCGCACGCCATAATTTATCCGTCGCCACGCGGATGCCGATGCGCGGCGTCATGGCAATCGGCAGATGCAGTCCCGTGCTTTCCACGGCAATGTCCCGCTCCCGTGTGATATCGCGCCCATAATCTTTCCCTGTAATGCCTAGCTCCCGGCACAGCACCCCCGGCCCCTTCAGATGGCTGGTTTTTAAACCATGTTCAGTTTCCAGCCATAACCCACGAATCAGAACCGCCGCTGGATAGCTTTCCGCCTCCGTAACGAAATTCAGGCACCAATACATGCCATAAATGAAATAGACATAAACCCGCCCCGGCGGGCCGAACATCGCCCGCGTGCGGTTGGTCAGCCCCCTGGCTGCGTGGCTCGCGGCATCATCCTGCCCGACATAAGCCTCCGTCTCCACAATGATCCCGTGCTGCGCCCCCCAGATAAGGCGGCAGCCGATCAACTCACACGCAACATCCAGTGTCGGGCGCGCAAAAAACCCTTCATCCAGCCTCATTCATGTTTCCTTAAGAAATAGGTGATTTTATGCGGGGTTTGGCTTGATTTATCCCTCATTTTCCCTCTATAGTGCAAACCATATCTTGTGGGGGCCCGCCGTCATGCTGGCGGGGGTATGAGGAAGAAATGGGGCAAAACTATCAGTTTCATGAGCATATCGGGGGCTTGATCGCCTTCAATAAACATGTGGATACGCTCACCATCCGCGCCGCCTCTCCCAACGATGTCACCATCACCAATTATGCGCGTGACCTGCTCGTGGCCACCAAGGAGGGCCGCGTCATCCTGCGCGGCATGCAGATCAGCGATCTGACGGCCCGCAACATCCAGTTCGCCCACACCTACCCCACCGTCGGCAAGGGCACGACCGTGCCTAAAAACATGGCGCCCATTCAGGCTCGCGCTGCACAGACAAGCCCCACGGTAAAACCCGCTGCCGCCGTCAGCGCCCCCACCCCACCGGCTGCGCCTCGCATGCCGAGTCTCCCGCAGCCCGTACGCAACCCGGCGGCCCAAACCATGGTGGAAGCCGCCAAAACAGCCACAGCGCCCCAACCGTTTGCCAATGGCGGCTGGCTTGGCAACCGCTGGCAGCCCAACCAGAAAATTCCCCCCGCCATGGAACGCCCGACGCCGCGCCTCAACGGCAGCGCTCCCATGCCACAACGCCCCACTCCGGCCGCGCCGCAGCCTGCCCTCACCCTGCCGCCCGCACCGGTGGCGCCAGAGCCCATTGCACAGGCTATCGCGCCCGTTCAAACCATGGCGAAATCGCCGAACCCGGAAATCATTCACGAGCGCCCGGCACCCAAAGCCTCTAACGTGACGGTAACCTCCACCGCTACCAGCCTGTTTGATTTTGCCCTGTCCCAACCGGCGGAAACCAGGTCCGAATCCGCCACGCTGACCACCACCAGCAAAACCGAGCGCACGCTCGGCAACCAGAAAAAAACGACCGACATTGTCCGTCTGACGGCTCCCGTGCCCCAAAGCGCCGCCAGCGATCCTTTCGCCCTGCCCAAATCCGATCAGGCAAGCTCCAACACGGTGGCAAGCCCCATTGCCACCACCAGCGCACCCAAACCGGAAGCCAAATTCGGCCCGCCCGCGAAGAACGGCCAGATGGTGTATGTTCCGCCGGAAACCATGCCGCCGGAAGCCGCCGCCCAGCCCAAACCCGTTCTTCAGGACACCCGCCCCACCCCGGCCTATATTCCGCCGGTGCAGGCACGTCCCGCCACCCAGCAGAAGGCCATGGCGCCGTCCCGCTCAATGGCACAGGCCGCCCCGCGCCCCATGCCGCAGGCCCCTGTTCAGCCCCCCGTCGCTCAGACACCCGTCGCTCAGGCAGCCCCATCAACAGCTCCTGCGGCCTCTACTCACAACCCCATGGCCTACGTACCGGCTCCTGCGGCGGAACCCCGCATCCGGGCGGCTGAACAGGCCGGCCGCTACTGGGAAGCCGCCGATCTCGTTTACGCAGAGGATGAAGAAACCCTCGTAACCCTGGACGCCCTCTCGGAAACCGGCGACGATCAGCGCCCTTCCAGCTTGGTGGCCTGGCCCTGGCGCACCGCGGGCCTCTGGTCGTGACGCTTTCAAGCGCCATGCCCTCCGCCGCCGATTCAGCATCCACCCCCTACCTGGCCAAGCTGAACGAGGCTCAGCGCGAAGCGGTCTTGACCACGGAAGGGCCATTGCTTGTTCTGGCCGGCGCGGGCACCGGTAAAACACGCGTGCTCACCAGCCGCATTGCGCACATTATCCGTCAGGGCATGGCTTCCCCGCATCAGATTCTCGCCGTCACCTTCACCAACAAGGCCGCGCGCGAAATGAAAGAACGGGTGGAGCAGATGCTCCACGGCATCCCCGGCGGCGCGGCGGGCATGTGGCTCGGCACCTTCCATAGCCTCGGTGCAAGAATTCTTCGTTCCCATGCCGACCGCCTCGGCCTCTCGCGGGATTTCACCATCCTCGACACCGATGACCAGCTCCGGCTGATCAAACAGCTCCTCAGCGAGCGCAACATCGACCCCAAGCGCACCCCGCCCACCATGGTGCTCAATGTCATCCAGTCATGGAAAGACAAAGGCCTGACCCCCGATAAAGTGGAGCAGGATGGCCATGGCACACGGGATATGGTCCTGCCGCTCTACCGCGCGTATCAGGAGCGGCTGCTCACGGTAAATGCCGTGGATTTCGGCGATCTGCTGCTTCACCCGTTGACGCTCTTCACCAAATATTCGGACGTGCTGTCCAGCTATGCCAATCGCTTCCATTATATTCTGGTGGATGAGTATCAGGATACCAACACCGTCCAGTATCTCTGGCTGCGCCTGCTAGCCATGAGCCATCGCAACATCTGCTGCGTGGGGGACGACGACCAGTCCATCTACAGCTGGCGCGGAGCCGAAGTTGCCAATATCCTCGGCTTTCAGAAGGATTTTCCCGGCGCCCACGTCATCCGGCTGGAGGAGAATTACCGCTCCACCCCCCACATCCTGGCTGTCGCCTCGCACCTGATTTCCTATAACAAGGACCGCCTCGGCAAAACGCTGCGCACCCCGCTGGAATCCGGCGACAAACCCATCATCCGCAGCTTCCCCGACGACCGGGAGGAAGCCCGCGCCATTGGCGAATCCATCCATACGCTCAACCGCCAGGGCGATATGCTGGACCAGATGGCCATCCTCGTCCGCGCAGGTTTTCAGACCCGCCCGTTCGAAGAAGCCTTCATCGCCATGAGCATCCCCTACCGCGTCGTCGGCGGCATGCGTTTTTACGAGCGCAAGGAAATCCGCGACATGATCGCCTACCTGCGCTGGCTGGTGCAGCCGCATGACGAGCTTGCCCTCAGCCGCCTGATGATGGTGCCCAAACGCGGCATCGGCGAAACCACTCTCGAGAAACTGGTCATCCATGCCCACAGCGCCAACATCAGCCTGTGGGATACATTCCGCCAGCAACAGGAAATGGGCGGCCTGAAAGGCAAGGCCAAGGAAGCCGCGGCCGAACTCATTCGCCAGCACGCCAGCTGGAACGAGCGGCGCGAACAACATGTCAGCCCCTCGCAAACCCTGCTGATGCTGATGGAGGAAAGCGGCTACCAGTCCATGCTCCAGGCCGAGCAGACGCAGGAAGCCGAAGGACGCCTTGAAAACTTACGCGAAATGGTCCGCGCCATGGACGAGTTCGAGAGCATCACCCAGTTTCTCGAACATGTCAGCCTCGTAGCCGATCGTGATTTCGACAATAACGACGAGCCCATGGCCATGATCATGACCATGCATACCGCCAAAGGGCTCGAATTCGATACGGTATTCCTCCCCGGCTGGGAGGAAGGCCTCTTCCCCCACCAGCGCGCCATGGACGAACAAGGCCTCAAAGGCTTGGAGGAAGAACGCCGCCTGGCCTATGTCGGCATCACTCGCGCCCGCAAGCGCCTGGCCATTTCCCATGCCAGCACCCGCCGCGTGCATGGCCAGTGGCAAAGCTGCATTCCGTCGCGCTTTTTGTCGGAGCTCCCATCCGAACATCTCGACCAGCCGGACCAGTTCAGCGCCCGCCGCACCTTGAAAGAACAGGTGGATGATATTCTGAACAGCGTTCGCCAGCGCTCGGCCGAACCCCGCCAAACGTCAAAACCCGCCGATGGCTTTCATGTCGGCGCCAAGGTAAAGCATACCAGTTTCGGCACCGGCCGCATTCTGGCTTTCAAGGAAGACCGGCTTCAGATCGTCTTTGAACAGGCAGGCATCAAAACCATCCTGAAGGATTTCGTTACGCTGGCCTGATCCGCCTATAAATCCGACCAGTTGGCCCAGCCATCGGGGTTTTCTTTCTGGCTCTGCTGGCTGAAGGAAAGATACAAACGCTCATATTCAGCCGACGCCATATCGTGATGCGCATAGGATGAACAGGCGGTAACCAGCCCTATCAGGCCCAACAGCACGATATTCCTGAATATACGCATATGCCATGCTCCTGTGTTTTTTCACAGAACCACGCTGGCAGCTTTGCCATTTATTTACAGTAATATTGATGGAAAGCGGCGTAACATCGGCATAAAAACGCCCTCGGAACAATCTAGCGCGGCTTTAGAACCGTCCAATCCACCCAAGCAAAGGACTCGTCCTGAAAACGGCCATTCTCCACCGAGGCATAAAGCCCGGCATAATCCCGCTTATCCTGGAAGGAAAGCTCGGCCTGCTTGGAGGTCCCGCAGGCCGAAGCCGACGCCATTAAACCAGCTGAAATAATAATCTTAAAAATGGCTGTCCGCATGGGCTCACTCAATGAATGAACTACCTCTATCTTCCCGGCACCCATCCATGTAGTGCATACCCACCATTGGCCCTATGCAGCAAATGCATGAATGGCCGGGCTAATCCCGCTTGGGCATGGGCAGCTTGTCCACCCAGTCAAAGGATTCATCCTCATATCCATGATGGCTGATAGAGGCATACAAATGCTGATAACGCGCATCCGTATCCGCCATGGCCAGCGTCATGGACCGGGCGGAATGGTCGGCACAGGCGCCTAACAACAGGCTTAATGCCACAATCATCAGGGGTTTTACGCAATTCATTGCATCACTCCTCGCTCGTGATGCCTGGTTTTACCCTTTCATTGCCATCCATGTAGCGCATGCTTTCGCACCAAGCCATGCACCCCACGCATAAATAGCCGCAAAATTGAGGTCTTCGGCGGTTCCCGACTTGTGCCTGCCCCGCCATTCGTTATGCTATATTAACCATCGCTACAGGATTCTGCTCAATGCCCATCATGCCCGACCACTGGATTCGCGAACAGGCCAAGCAAAAAGGCATGATCGAGCCATTTGTGGAGAATCTGAAGCGCGAAGGGGTCATTTCCTACGGCCTGTCTTCCTACGGCTACGATGCCCGGGTGGCCGATGAGTTCAAGATTTTCACCAATGTTGATTCCGCCGTGGTCGACCCCAAGGATTTCTCCGACAAAAGCTTCGTCGACCGCCAGACGGACGTCTGCATCATCCCCCCCAACAGCTTCGCCCTTGCCCGCACGGTGGAATATTTCCGCATCCCGCGCGACGTACTCGTGGTTTGCCTCGGCAAATCCACCTATGCCCGTTGCGGCATCATCGTCAACGTCACCCCGCTGGAACCGGAATGGGAAGGCCACGTGACGCTGGAATTCTCCAACACCACGCCGCTTCCGGCAAAAATATATGCCAACGAGGGCGCCTGCCAGTTTCTGTTCCTCCAGGGCGAGAGCATGTGTGAAACCTCCTATGCCGACCGCAAGGGAAAATACCTCGGCCAGATGGGCGTCACCCTGCCCCGCGTGGAGAAAAAGGCGGAAAAGGTTGCATAGATGGACAGGCTTCTGATCACCGGCGGTCGCCGCCTCAGCGGCGAAGTGGAACTGAGCGGCGCGAAAAATGCGGCTCTCCCCCTCATGGCCGCCTGCCTCCTTAGCAAGGAACCGCTGACACTCACCCATGTCCCGCACCTGGCCGATGTCGCCTCGCTAGTAGGCCTGCTCGCGCATCTGGGCGTATCGGTTCATATGGATGGTCAGGGCGTTCGTGGCCATACCGGCCACCGGCTGATGCTCAACGCCGCCACCATCTCCAGCCATGAAGCCCCATACGAACTGGTACGCAAAATGCGCGCCTCCGTCCTCGTGCTCGGCCCGCTGGTCGCCCATCATGGCGAGGCCATTGTCTCCCTCCCCGGCGGCTGCGCCATTGGCACCCGCCCCATCGATCTTCACCTTATGGCGCTGGAAGCCATGGGCGCGGAAATCGAACTGAAAGAAGGCTACATCCACGCCCGCCGCCCCGGTAAACGCCTTAAAGGCGCGGATATCCATTTCGACAAGGTCTCCGTCGGCGCTACCGAAAACGCCCTGATGGCTGCCAGCCTTGCCGACGGCACTACCCGCCTGCGCAATGCCGCGCGGGAGCCGGAAATCACCGATCTCGCCAACTGCCTGAACGCCATGGGCGCCAGAATATCCGGTATCGGCAGCGATTGCCTTGTCATCGAAGGCGTCGAGAATCTCCACAAGGCCGAACATGTCGTCCTGCCGGACCGCATTGAACTCGGCAGCTTCATCGTCGCTGCGGGCATCACCGGCGGCGAGGCGCTGATCCATGGAGGCAGCCTCGAACTGCTCGGCAGCGTGGCCGACAAACTCCGCGCCGCCAACATGACGTTGCAAGAGGAAGAAAACGCGCTTCACGTCAAAGCCGACAGCCCCATCCGCTCGGTGGATGTCGACACCCATCCCTACCCCGAATTCGCCACCGATATGCAGGCCCAGTTCATGACCCTCATGTGCCTGGCCGATGGCGTATCCACCATCCGCGAAACTATTTTTGAAAACCGCTTCATGCATGTGCCGGAGCTCACCCGCATGGGTGCCAACATCAAGCTGAACGGCAACATCGCCCTCATCCAGGGTGTTGAGAAACTCAGCGCCGCCAACGTCATGGCCACCGACCTCCGCGCCTCCATGAGCCTCATCCTCGCCGCGCTTGCCGCCGAAGGCGAAACCCCCATCCACCGCGTCTACCATCTTGACCGCGGCTACGAACGCATCGAGGAAAAACTCGGCAAACTCGGCGCCGACATCCGCCGCGCTAACTAGAGCTTACCCGCCGCCGGGCTGCTCGCACTCGCATATTTACGGCTCGGCATACGCCCGCTCAAATAGCCCATGCGCCCGGCTTCCACCGCCAGCTTCATGGCTTTTGCCATCAATATCGGGTCGCCCGCCTCGGCAATGGCCGTGTTCATCAGCACGCCCGCGCAGCCCATTTCCATCACTTCTGCCGCGTGCGAGGGCACGCCTACGCCCGCATCCACCAGCACCGGCACCTTCGACTGCTCCAGAATGAATTCGATATTCAGCTTGTTCTGCATCCCAAGACCGGAACCGATGGGTGCAGCCAGCGGCATGATGGCGCAGCAGCCCAGGTCTTCCAGTTTCTTGGCGATGATGGGATCGTCCGTGGTGTAGGCCATCACATCGAACCCCTCCTTCACCAGTACCTCCGCTGCTTTCAGCGTCTCCACCATATCCGGGTAAAGCGTTTTCTGATCGCCGATCACTTCCAGCTTCACCAGCTTCCAGTCCCCTGCCTCACGCGCCAGACGCAAGGTGCGCACAGCGTCATCGGCCGTGTAGCAGCCCGCCGTATTGGGCAAAAACGTGTAGCGCTTCGGGTCCAGATAATCCTGAAGGTTCGGCTCGCCTGCCTTGGTCAGGTTCACCCGGCGCACCGCCACGGTCACGATATCCGCGCCGCTCGCCTCGATCGCGGCCTTGGTTTCCACGAAATCCTTATATTTCCCGGTGCCCACCAGCAGACGCGAGGAGAATTTCCGTCCGGCCACTTCAAAACCATCATCTGCCGCTGCGTTGAATTTCAGTGCCGCACCCATCACAATCTCCATGCCTCTTAGCCATTTCTATGTTAACCATTATGGCGAAAACAAAGGTTCTGCAAGGTTTGTAACGCATGAAAATACTGACCGCCGGGGATGTCGTCGGCCGCCGCGGACGCGAAGCGGTGCTGGAATGGGTGCCGAAACTCCGCGCCGAACATAAGCTCGATTGCGTCATCGTGAACGTGGACAACGCTAGCGGCGGCTTCGGCGTCACACCTAAGGAATGCGACGATTTCTTCGCCGCCGGTTGCGACATCCTCACCGGTGGCGACCATGTGTGGGACCAGAAGGACCTGCGCCCCTACCTCAACAGCCAGCCCAAACTCCTGCGCCCTCTTAACTACCCCGACGGCACTCCCGGCCGCGGCGAATATTTGCTGACGCTCCCCAATGGCAAAAAGGTGCTGGTTCTCCACGCCCTCGGCCAGGTCTTCCTCCAGGATTATCTGGATTCTCCCTTCGATGCGCTGGAAACCGCCCTGCAAAAACACCGCCTCGGCAACAGTGCCCAGGCCATCATCGTGGATTTCCATGCCGAAGCCACGTCCGAGAAAATGGCCATGGGCCACTTCCTCGACGGCCGTGTCTCCGCCGTCGTCGGCGGCCACACCCACGTCCCCACCGCCGATGCCACTATCCTGAAAGGTGGCACCGCCTACCAGACCGACCTCGGCATGTGCGGCGATTACGATTCCGTCATCGGCTTTCGCAAGGACGAACCCCTGCAGATGTTCACCAGAAAAATGCGGAAAGTCCGCATGGAGCCCGCCATGGGCCGGGGCACCTTTTGCGGCGCCATCATCGAAACCGACGACAAAACCGGTCTGGCGAAATCCATCCTGTCATTAAAGCTTCAAACAACCGTGGTGTAACGGCTTCCTTATTTTAAGGAACCTGACATGACCGACCCCCGCGACACCTTCATTCAAACCGTCATCAACGAACTCAGCGCCATTGCTCGCGGGCTTAATTATCCGGATGAAACATCAACCATCCCGGCGGAACAGCGCAAATACCCGGGTCTGAATGTTATTGAAAACAAAGGCGGCGTAATACGCCTAAGCTTTGCAGACGACCAAATCGATATCGGCCCTAAACTGCGCGATCTTTTATTGGCCAATGAAATCACTGCGGAATTGGTCGGCGGTGAAATCGCTTCGCCCAAAGAATATGGTGCGTTTGATTTGATTATAGATGTCATGAACGCTGCAAATTCCTGCTATTCCTCCACCCTGGTGGATCAGGCCCTGCACGAGCTGCATGCCGCACAGGAAGCCCGCGTCGGTCACGCCCTCTGCGCCTAATATTTGCCAAGCTTCCCTACGGATGGTAAAGCCTGTGACACCAAATTCACAGCGCAGAGGCACCCATGGCAGGTCATAGCCAGTTCAAGAACATCATGCACCGCAAAGGCAAACAGGATGCCGTGCGCGGAAAAATCTTCACCAAAGTCGGACGCGAGATTGTGATCTCCGTCAAAACCGGCTCGCCGGACCCCGCCTCCAACCCGCGCCTGCGCAACGCCATCATTGCGGCGCGTGAGGCCAACATGCCCAAGGACCGCATCGAGGCCGCTATCAAAAAAGCCGCCAGCGCCAGCGATGCCGAGAATTACGACGAGATCCGCTACGAAGGCTACGGCCCCGGCGGCGTGGCCGTGCTGGTGATGGCCGCCACCGACAACCGCAACCGCACCGCGCCGGATGTACGCGCGGCCTTCGCGAAGGTCGGCGGCAATATGGGCGAGACGGGCAGCGTCGGCTTCATGTTCAAGCATGTCGGCCTGGTGACCTATCCCATCGCCAAAGGCAGCGAAGATGCCATGATGGAAGCCGCCATCGAGGCCGGCGCGGACAATTGCGAAGCCGCGGGCGAAATCTACGAATTCACCTGCGCGGTGGAAGACCTCGCCTCCGTGCGCGATGCGCTGATCGCCAAACTCGGCGAACCGAGCGGCGCCAAGCTCACCTTCCAGCCGGTCACCATGGCTCCGGTGAATGACGAGGAAACCGCGCAGAAACTGATGAAGATGATCGACATCCTCGAAGACCTCGACGATGTTCAGGAAGTCATCACCAACGCCGACATCCCCGACCAGATCGCCGCCAAGCTGGCCGCCTGAAGTTATTGTCACAAATCCGTAACAATGCCTGCCTACCACTGACTTAATATATAAAACAGGGTGGTATTATGACGGGTAGTAGGGTTGTGCCGGTAACGGTCACGGAATGCTTTGCCGCGAACAGTCGCGACATCTACAGCAAACTGTACGATTTGATTTATCCACGCATTGATAACGCGCGGGGCAATGGCGGTGAATTCGACCAGCTCGCCGAAGCGATGGGATGCGAAACCCACCGGATCTACAACCCGCTGATCGGATTATACAATCGCTCCGGCACGGCGTTGCCCTTCACCTTGTTGGTCGAGCTTCTGGAAGCGCTGCAACACCTGAAACCGTTTGATGCGGATGACCGCGCAACAATCAACCATATCGGCAAATTGACCGGCTACGGTGAGGCGGCGCTTACGCTGGTGGCAAGCCGTGCCGGAACCGAAACACCCTTCTCGGACGCATACCGCCGGACGGAAGAAACCCTCGCATCCACATCAACGGACGCCTGCGATGCGCTGATCGCCTTTTTCCAGGAGGCCGTCGAATCCCGCTTTGAATCCCTTTCCAAACTGAACACGGCACTGGGATATTCAGACGGACAGCGCCTGTCCTTAGGCGTCAGCCTGCTGCAGAAAGAGGATGAAGGCAGCCACCCATCCTACATGCGCCTGCTCCGGATGATCGAGGTGCTTGAGGCCGTTCGTCCGTTCGATGAGGCGGAATGGTGCACGCTTGAAGCATTATTACCCACCCTCGATCTGCCTTTGCACGCATGGTTCGGCTACAACCTGGAACACCTCACTGTTGCCGAGCTTCTCAAGGACGATCATCCTACCCAGCTGGCGGAAGGGCTGCTGTGCTGGGCGGCCAATCTGGATAATTTCCACCCCGACCTGCTCCTTATGTCCAAGGTCAAGGAAGGACTTCCCTTAAACACGCAGGAAGCCTTCCGTCTCTATTCCGGCCTGCGCGATGCGCTGGAGGAAAAAGGCATGTCGCCCCCCGACGACACGCTGTTCTTTGAACTGGCGGGCGGGTACGCGCCGCCTCCCGCCGTCCTGGTCGCCTGATCGCGGGAACGGACATGGCCGATATCACCATCACCCACCGTGAATACGATACGCTGATCCGGGTGGAGGATTACGCACTGCCCGACGAAGGGGAATTGAAATGGCTTGACCTAAACAACCCGGTCACACATCCGGATCAGGTTCTTACGCGCGCCATCACCGAGGCCATGCAGGCCATTCGCATCACCGCCTATCATGTCGACAGCCAGCCTGACGTCAGGGGGTTTGAATTAAGACTGGCCGGGGATGATGGCATCGATGCCTTCTTCACCATCGGCGCGCGCTGGGGGCTTTTCGATGAAGCCGCCATTGAGGCCGCCACGCACGTCAACCTTTTGGATGCTGAGAATCGCCTCAGCAGCCTCTCTGAGGATACGGAAACCTGGCTGGAAAAATTGACGCAAGACCTCTAAAACCCCGGCAGCCCCCATTTGCGGCTGTAGGCCACCAGCCGCAGAATAAGCCCCCCGGCAAAAATAGCAGGCAGGCTGATGGCCTGCGGCAGGCCGAGTACTTCGCTCGTCAATATCGCCATCGCCACCAGCATGGCCACAATGCCATAAAACCCGGTGGAAAGCAGCGCGGGCACCTCATTCACCAGCACATCCCGCAAAATACCACCTCCCACGGCAGTAATAAAAGCCAGCGCCACCACGCCAAACGGGCTCAATTCATGATCGATCCCCACCAGTGCGCCGGTAATGGCAAAGGCCACCAGCCCCACCGCGTCCGACAGCACAAAATACCAGCGCTCCTCCACCTTGGTGCGTTCATGCAGCTTTAGCAGTTTCACCACCACCATGGCCCCCAGCACCAGATAGATCGGGCGCATATCCAGCAACAACCTGGGTGGAACATTCACCAGCAGATCGCGAATTACTCCGCCGCCATTGGCAGCAAGCAACGCCACAATCGCAATCCCCACCACATCCAGCTTACGTCGCGCTCCCGCCATCACCCCGCTGATGGCAAACGCCACGCTCCCCACCAGCGACGCCACCGCAAACCCGTCCATAATCCTTGCCCTTATGATCAATGTTGCCCAAGATAGCGGGAGCGTTGCTCCCGCACCCTCATCAGGAGGCTAGCCTCCTGAACCTCCCATTTCATTCCCATACCCCTGCAAGCAGGGGTATGGGAATGAAAATCGGGGTCTTAGGGGACCAGTCCCCTAATGGGGTTTGGGGCAAAGCCCCAATATGTAGGAGCAGGAATGATACGGATTTTGGGCGTTGATCCTGGGTTGCAGCGCACCGGCTGGGGCATGGTGGAGGTTGAGGGCAACCGCCTGCGATACATTGCCTGCGGGGTGATTACGTCCAAAGCCGACTGGGCACTGGCGGACCGGCTGAAAGTGTTGCATGACGGCCTGTTGCAGGTGGTAGCGCTTCACAAACCGTGTGAAGCCGCCATTGAGGAAACCTTTGTCACCGCCAACGGCGTATCCACGCTCAAACTGGGCCAGGCACGCGGAACGGCGTTGGTAACCTTAGCCATCGCAGGCCTTCCGGTGGCGGAATATGCCGCCACGCAGGTCAAAAAATCCATCGTCGGGGCCGGGCGGGCGGAAAAAAGCCAGGTCGCCTTCATGGTTTCACGTCTGTTGCCGGGTGCCGATGTGAAACAGGCCGATGCCACGGATGCCCTGGCCATTGCCATCACCCACCATTCCCACCGCATGACCTACAAACGCACCTGATTTTGCAATTCAGTTGCAAAATAGCCCTATTGGACTATGTAGGGCATATGACAAAACTATGCTGCCTGCCCAAGGGTCAGAAGGCCCGCATCACCAAACTCTGCACGGCCACCCATCCGCATGAGGATCTGGAACGCCGGATGGTGGAATTCGGCCTTCATGAAGATGCGGAAATCGAGGTGTTGCACACCGGTTCCGGTGGTCATGGCCCCATCGCAGTCCGCGTGAATGAGATGGTGGTTGCGCTTCGCCGCACCGAGGCGGGCTGCGTGACGGTAGAGCCCCTCGCGGCTCATCAGGGCCAGGCATACCAAGGCCAGCCAGTGGCGGCATAAATGGCCGCACCATCCGCCATTCCCACCGCTGTCATCGCCGTTGTCGGCGCGCCCAATTGCGGCAAAACCGCCCTGTTCAACCGTTTCACCGGCAGCCGCCATAAAGTTGCCAACTATCCCGGCGTGACCGTGGAGCACAAGGAAGGCCGCCTGAAGCTTCCATCCGGCGCATCGGCCTTGCTGATCGACCTTCCCGGCACCTACAGCCTCCGCGCCCGCAGCGCCGATGAAGCCATCACGCGCGATGTTCTGCTGGGCGAGCAACCGGGCGCGCCCAAACCCACCGCCATCCTCTGCGTGGTGGATGCCAATAATTTGCGCCTTCACCTCCGCCTGGTGCTGGAAGCCAAAAAGCTCGGCCTGCCCATCGTGGTGGCCCTTAACATGGTCGACATCGCCGAACGCCGGGGCCTGAAACTCGATGTAGGGAAACTGGAAGCCGAACTGGGCGTCCCGGTTATTGAAACCGTCGCCGTCCGCCAGCTCGGCCTGGATAAAGTGAAAGCCGCGCTGGAAGCGCAAATCCTCAACATGCCCGGTTCCGCCGCCGATTGGTCCCTGCCCGATGCCAACGCCATCCGTTCCCTGAATAAGCACATTGCTTCCATTCTGAAAAAAGTCACCCTCAAAGAGCCGGAAATCCCCACGCGCCATGGCATCGACCGGGTGCTGCTGCATCCGGTATGGGGCATTCTCTGTTTACTGCTGATGCTGTTAGTGATGTTCCAGTCGGTCTTTGCCTGGGCCACGCCGGTGATGGATGCCATCGATGCCGCCATGCTCGCCCTGGCGGCCCATGCCAAAACACTTATCCCGGAAACCATCTGGAACGGCGCCCTGCAGGGCCTGGTGGTGGACGGCGTCATCGCGGGCGTCGGCAGCGTCGTCATTTTCCTGCCGCAGATCATGATTCTCTATCTCTTCATTCTGCTGATGGAGAGCACGGGATACATGGCCCGCGCGGCTTTCTTGCTGGACCGCGCCATGGGCGGCGTCGGCCTGCACGGAAAAAGCTTCATCCCGCTTTTGTCCGGCTTCGCCTGCGCCATTCCGGCCATCATGGCCACCCGCGTCATCGAACACCCGCGCGACCGGCTCGCCACCATCATGATCATCCCGCTCATGACCTGTTCGGCACGCCTGCCCGTTTACACGCTGCTGATCGCGGCGTTCATCCCCGAGCGTCACGTATATGGCTTCATCAACCTTCAAGGCCTGGTGATGTTCACCCTTTATGCCGTAGCCATCGTCACCGGCCTGGCCGTAGCCTGGGTCTTCAAGCATTTCATGCTGGGCAAGGTGACGGAGCCCTTCCTGATGGAACTCCCCGCCTATCAGGTACCCGACATCCAAAACCTGCTCATCGGCCTGTGGGAACGTGCCGTCATCTTCCTTCAGCGCGCCGGTACCACCATTTTCATGCTGATGATCGTGATTTGGGTCACGGTTAATTATCCCAAACCTCCCGCCGACGCTCCCGTGAGCGCCAATGCCATGGAATACAGCATCGCCGGGCATATCGGCCACGCGATGGAGCCGGTCTTTCGCCCGCTCGGCTTCAACTGGCAAATGGTGGTGGCCCTGGTTCCCGGCATCGCCGCGCGGGAGGTGGCCGTCGGCGCGCTCGGCACCGTTTATGCCGTGCAGGACCAGGACGAGACCAAAATGGAACAAAGCCTGCGCGATCGCCTGGCCGCCAACTGGACACTGCCCATGGCCCTCTCTTTCCTCACCTGGTATATTTTTGCGCCCCAGTGCCTTTCCACCATCGCCATTGCGCGGCGGGAACTGGGCAGCCGCTTCTGGACCAGCGTCATGGTCGGCTATCTTTTCGCGCTGGCCTGGCTGGCCGCCTGTGCTGTTTTCCAGCTCAGCACGGCGCTGTTATAACGGAAACGCACGCGCCGGCGGCAAGCTGGGCGAACCGCACAAACACCCCGCGCCATAAAAGGATTATTAAGCAATTTCGGATTTAGTGTGGAGTGTACCAAAGGGCACACTCATGGCTAAAATCCTGATTGTTGAAGATAACGAATTGAATGCCAAGCTCTTCCGCGATCTGCTGGAAGCGCACGGGCATGAAACCGTCGCCACGCGTGACGGGCTTAACGCCGTGGAACTGGCCCACCGTGTCCTGCCGGATCTGATTTTGATGGATATCCAGCTGCCCGAGATTTCCGGCCTGGATGTCACCCGCAACATGAAAGCCGATGCGGTGCTGAAATCCATCCCCATCATCGCCGTCACGGCCTTCGCCATGAAGGATGACGAAGCCAAGATTCTTGCCTGCGGCTGCGAAGGCTACATCGCCAAACCCATTTCGATTGTCCCTTTCATGGAAGTGGTGGAAGGCTTTCTGCGCGACAGCAAACCGGCCAGCTCCCCCAAAAAACGCGCCGGTCATGAGGTGCACCCATGACCGCGCTCATCCTCGTCGTTGACGATCTGGAACCGAACGTAAAACTGCTCGAAGCCAAGCTGGCGGCGGAATATTACGACATCATCTCGGCGTCGGACGGCTACAAGGCCATCGAGATGGCCAAACAGCACAGCCCGGATCTCATCCTGCTGGACGTGATGATGCCCGGTATGGACGGTTTCACCGCCTGCCGTCAGTTAAAATCCATGCCGGAGACGGCGCATATTCCCGTCGTGATGGTCACCGCCCTCTCCGAACCGTCCGACCGCGTTCAGGGCCTTCAATCCGGCGCGGATGATTTCCTCACCAAACCGATCAACGATGTGCAGCTGCTGGCGCGCGTACGCTCGCTGCTCCGCATGAAACAACTGATCGACGAACTCCGCCTGCGCGGCCAGACCTCTTCCGAAATCGGCGAAGTCACCGGCATCAATCTGGCCGAACTCGGCAACATCCACGGCGCCAGCGTGCTGCTGGTGGATGACGATGTGGTGGAAGGCCGCAACATCATCGCACGCCTTGAGGCCGAAGGGCTTAAAGTCACCCAGGCGCAAAGCGGGGCCGACGCCATCCAACTCGCCAACCAGGCTCCGTTTGACCTTACCCTGGTCAGCACCCAGCTGATGGATTCCGACGGCCTGCGCCTCTGCTCGCAATTCCGCAGTCAGGAGGTCACGCGCCATATTCCGCAAATCATCATGGTGGACGAGCACGACACCAAGCACCTTGTCAAAGGGCTTGAGATGGGCGTGAACGATTACCTCATGAGCCCCGTGGACGTGAGCGAGATGGCCTGCCGCGTGCGCACCAACATTCGCCGAAAGAAATATCAGGACGCGCTGAAATCCAGCTATCAGCAAACCGTCACCATGGCCATCAAGGACAACCTTACCGGCGTCTATAACCGGCATTACCTTGAAGCCCATATGAAGAACCTGGCGGTCACATCGCTGGATAAGTCCAAGCCCCTCTCCGCCCTGATGATGGACATGGACTATTTCAAATCCGTCAATGACGGCTTCGGTCACGATGTGGGCGATGAGATTCTCCGCCAGCTGGCAGGCCGCATCGGCGCGCAGCTTCGCGCGTCCGACATGGTCGCCCGTTTCGGCGGCGAGGAATTCGTCGTGGTACTGCCCGGCGCGCCGCTGCACATCGCGCGCGAAGTGGCGGAGCGCATCCGCGTCGCGGTGGAAAGCACCCCTTTCATCATCAGTCACCCGCAGGGCCAGCTTTACAAAACCGTCTCCATCGGCGCCTCCATGCTGGAACATTATGCCGGCTCACCCGATGGGCTGGTGGACGAACTGATCAAAGGTGCGGATGAAGCGCTCTACAAAGCCAAGCATGACGGCCGCAACCGCGTGATCGTCGCGGGCCTGCCGGAAGATCAGCAGCCCGCGCCCGGAGCCTCCCCCGTACCGTCTCAACCCGGCGCGCTCCCGTCCGCGCCAGCGCCGACCGCCGCTGCACCGGCTCCGCTTCCTCCCGCCATGGCCCCGGCCGTCGCCTTGCCCTTGGAGCCTGCGCCCAGCATCCTGCCGCCTGCAGCTCCCGCGCTCGAACCATTACCCCCCGAACCCCAGGCTTTTGTTTTACCGGAACCTGCTTTCACCGCGCCCGCACCCACCATCCTGCCAGCAGCACAGGAAGCCCCGACCCCATCCTCCCCGGCTTTTGCGGCGCCGGAACCCGCTCCTGCCATAGTCGAGCCGGCCCTCCAGGAATCTACGCCCGCCTTCACCGCGCCCGCGCCCACTATTCTGCCACCCGTAGCATCGGGCCCAGAGCCCCTTGCTCCAGCCGCGCCGCCAATGGCGTCGCCCATCACTCCGGTTGACACGCCTGAGCCGATTACGCCTTTTGCAGCGGCAGCCACTACGGAGGTTACACCGGCGATAATCCACCCATTTGGCGACATGCCCGCTGCCGCACCTATGCCGCCGGTGGCCGCCGCTCCCAATCCTTTCGCCGATATGCCCGTTCCCGCACCCGCGGCGGTCGAATCCATCACGCCGCCAATCATTGAGCAAACGGAAGCCATGCCCCCACTTTCCCCATTCGCAGCTCCCGTTCTTCAGGAAAACCCACCTTCTTTCACCGTGGAGCCGGTCGTGCCCGTCGCCCCGCCGCAATCCGCCATCGCCGCACCGCAAACCAGCACGCCCGAACCGGTGGCCGCTCCCAATCCTTTCGCCGATATGCCCCCCTCCGTTCTGTCATTCGGAACCACGGAACCCGCTCCTGCCATGCCCACCCCCACCATCCTGCCACCTGTAACACCCACGCCGGAACCGCTGGCCCCGGCCGCGCCCGCCTTTACCGCACCTGCACCTACCATCCTGCCGACCACGGTTCCAACGCCCGAGCCCGCGGCGGCGGCACCGGATGCACCGCCCGCAACCCCATCCTTCGGCTTCGCTTCTCCCTTCGGCATGGCCGACCAGACACCCGCCACGCCCGAACCGGCAATGCCGCCCCCTGCCCCTCCCACACCACCAATGATGCAGGAACCAGCACAGGCTTTTGCGCCGCCATCCGCCTTCAATCAGGCGTTCGCTCCACCCAGCGGGATGATGCCCCCGCCTTCTCCGGCACCCTCGGCTATGGAACCGGGCTTGAGCGCACAGGATGTGGCAAGCCTGATGGCCCCGCCCGCACAGTCGCATGAGCCTTTCAGCCCGCCATCCCCACCGCCCGCCGCAGCCTTTGCCGCACCGGCATTCTCTTCGCCTCCCGTTCCTGCATTCACCCCGGGTGAACCGCCCGCCATTCCGCCCAATCCGTTTGGTGCCATGCCACCGGCACCGCCGCCCATGCAAACATACGACGCGCCGCCACCCCCCTCACCGGCCGTCACGATGGACCCTGTCAGCGTCTCCATCCCCGCCATTGTTGAGGAAGAGCCCAAACAGCGCCTGGTCTCCCTGCGCCCCAGGGCTGCCAAACCCATGGGCAGCAAACCGGCAGTCGGCGGCGGGGGAATCGGCGAAGCCCTCAGCTCGTTTTTGCCCTTCCTCAAAAAGAAAAAACCCGCCGACTCGTCAGGAAATGAGGAGGCAGATACCAGCGGCGGTAATTTCGATTACACGCGCATCAACCAGCCCCGTCAGCCGGAGTCGGATGCCGCGACCAGCCCTCCGGGCGGCAGCCGCAAAAATTTTGGCGAGGGCTGGTAATTAACGCTTACGGCGCTGGTCCTTGCCGTAACTTCCCTTGCCCGTGCCCGTGCCCGTGGATGGCGCAGGCCCGACAGTATCCGCGCTGGTTTTAACGCCGCCTCCGACGCCTGCCATGGCCAGAGCCTGCGCGGCACGGCGCACGGCATCATCCGCCAGCAGGTGAAAAATCTTCAGCTTCTCATCCTTCTTCGCCGATACCAGCTGGTCGATTTTCTCACCAAACTGGGCGCGTTCCTGCGGCGTGAGCTGCAGAAAGAATTCTTCATAGAATTTCTCCACGCTGCCCCATATCGCCTCAATCGCTTGCGCCAGCACATCCCGGTTGCTGGCGGATTCCAGAAGATGCTCGCGAATGTAATTGGCTAGCTTCTCCGCCTCTCCCTCAATGCCCTTTTCCCCCACCTGTTTGATGGGTTTGTCGCCCTGTTTCTTCGGTGCCATGCTAGTTATCCTCCTGTCGCGCAAGCGGATGATGATCCCTCACCAGCTGCTGCAACCGTTCTGAGCGTATCCTGGTATAGATTTGCGTGGTGCTGATATCCTCATGCCCCAGCAGCTGTTGCACCGTGCGCAAATCCACGCCGCGCTCCAGCAGGTGCGATGCAAAGGCATGGCGCATTACGTGCGGGGATACGCGATCGGGGTCAATGTTGGCGGTCAGGGCGAGCTCTTTCAATTGCTGCCCCACGCGTTGCCGTGTCAGATGCTCCTTACCGGAACAGAACAGCCAGGGTGATTTATCCGCCACGTTCGAGAAATGCTCCCGAAGCGGCATATATTCCTCCACCGCGGCCACGGCAGCGGCATGCAAGGGTACCAGCCGTTCCTTATTGCCTTTGCCCTGAATGCGCAGCGCCGTCACCACGCCGCGCCCATTCTGAATGCTCTCCCGCTGAAACTGCTGCAGCCTGAGCGTTACCAGCTCCGTCACGCGTAACCCGCTTGCATAGAGAAGCTCCAGCAATGCCGCCAGACGGATGCCTTCCGGCCCGCCCTTTTCATAAGCCGCCGCAAGCAGCGCATCCACCTCCTCCACACCGAGGCTTTTGGGCAGCGGGCGCTGAATCTTCGGCCCTTCCACTTCCATGGCTGGGTTATCCTTGCGCCAGCCCTCCTCATAGGCGAATGCAAAAAACTGCCGCAGGCTGGATCGCTTGCGCGACTGGGTACTGGGCGCCATGCCGCTATCTGCCAGGCTGGCAAGAAACTGGCGAATATCACCCTCGCTCACCTCGTCCACCGGCGCAAATTTGATGCTGCTGAAAAAATCGCGAATATCGCGCAGATAGGCCTCCAGCGTATGGCCGCTGGCGCCACGTTCCGCCGCCAGCATACGGCTGAACTCCTCCAACGCCTCCCCTATCGCGGCGGAACCAGCCTCTGCTTCGCCGTCATTTTTTGCTTGTTCCGACATCGGTGCTGGGAAGAGAAATCGTGGGTACACTAACCTTAGGTGCGGTTTTAGCGGGTGTTTTTTTCACTGGCGGCGCTGGCGTCGCGGCTGGTGGGGTCTTTTTGATTTTCTTGCGCGGTTTTTTCACCGGCGCCGTCGCCTCTTCAGCCTGCGCAGGCGCTGACGGTTCCACCGCGGTGGCGGCTGGCGCGGGTGAGGGTTCAACGGCGGCAGGCTTTGGCGGTGGCGCATGTTTTTCGCCGGGGATGGACGTCACCACCAGCTTATCCGCGTTCATCTGCCCCATCAGCTCCTGCATCAGCAATTCCTGGGTGATCTGCAGCGCCTCATGGCGAAAATTCTGCTGCACCAGCGCCTGAATCAGGGTGGCGGCGTCCATGTCGCTCAGGCGCGTTTGCCCGGCGGCCATCTGCACCGCCATGATCAGCACCTCACCGCGCTTGTTCGCCGTCGCCGCCTGGCGGATCATCTGCCCTTGAACGCTAAGTGCGCCCCGGTTCTGCGCGGGCACCACCTGCCAGTAATTCTCGGGAAGCTTCATGCCAAGCGCCTCCAGCATCAGGCCGCCCCGAACCCAGAACGCCTCCTGCCGGTAATCGCTCATATCGATCGCCACCGGCGTACCGGCGGGAACAGCCTGCTGCTCATCCGCCAGCGGCATCAATGCCGTCAGCAGCGCCTCCCACACCGGCACGGCCTGCACCACGGGCTTATCTCCCATGCTGGCCGCATCCAGCCACAAACGCGCATCGGCAAAATGACGTTCCGCAAACAGCACGGAGAACGCATCCGGCGCAAAAGCCGCAAAAGGGTGTTTTCGGAAAATCGCACGGGAAAGATCACGCACAGTATTGCCATAAAGCCCGGTGGCCACACGCATCATGCCCATCTCGTGATAATGCGCAAACACGGCCGACATGGCCGCCACACTGTCTTCCACCGTATATAGCCGCGACAATGCGCGAAACCACTGCGCACGCCGCCACGCGCTTTTTTCTGCATTATCGCCCGGTTTGATGGTCAGCTCCTGCTCGGAGAAGGGCACCTGCTGATAAAGCGCCTGCAGCGCCAGCGCATCAAAATGCCCGGTGGCCAGCGCCATCTCACCAGCCTGAAGCCGCGTTTCCCACGGCAGGTTGGAATGCGTCGCCATCAGGCGATAAAGCTTGCCGGCCTCTGGCGTCAGGCCGCCCGCCTGAACATGGTCATCCTCAGCCGCGGGCCAGGCTGCCAGCATGCCAAGCTCCACCGCACCCAGATGCGGAAATACCATATGCTGCGGCACCGGAGATGGCGCGGGCTCTTCCGCCGCATTCGCATCCATCGTCTCGGGCGCTGCCTCCCTGGCCATACTGATCACCAGCCGCTGCAGCCATTCCGGCACGGGCTGTCCCTGCTCCTTCATCAACGCCACCGTGCGCAGCGCCCCGTCGAAATCCTTCCGCACCCCCTGGCAGAACAGCCTTGCCTGCTGCCAGAACACGTCCTGCAGCGCGCTTGCCGTGTCCACCACGCCGCAGGCCCGTTCAAAATCCTGCTGATAAAGGAATGTGCGGAAATGTGCCTCGAACCAGTAGCCGTCGCGCCCGTTTTTGGGGATGGCCGGCAACAGGCGCTCCAGTTCGTCGAATGCTTCCAGCGAAATCAGCCGGTTCAGCCGCGCCTGTTGAATGGCCTGGGCAATGGACGGATCGGCGGCGGCATCGGCGGGCAGGCCCGTTGGCGTCAGCAACAGCCGCACAATGATGTCGCGCAGCGCAGGGCTTTGCACATTGGCGGGCAGGCTTTCATAAAGCTGGCGCATGCGCACGGCCTGGCTGTTCTGCCACAGGTCGGCGCTGAAGCCGCCTTCTTTTTGGCTCAACACACCAACGGTTGCGCTGGGAAGCTGGGTAACGGGCAGCACCTTGATGCCCGGCTGCGCCGGGACGGTGGAAGACGCCTCGCGCACGGTAATAGCGGGAGCCGGAGCCACGGCGGCTTGGGCAAAAACCGTCTCTGCCGTCAGCAGGCCCGTCATCAGCAGGGATGACGCTACCAGCACCGTCGCTAGCCGGAAACCTGACTGGGTCACTTCAGATGCTCTGCCGGGTCCAGGTTGATCTCGATGGGCTGGGGCTGGGGCGCCGGGGTAGTTGCGCTCCAATAGGCCGCCACGGCAACGGAAAGCACCAGCAATCCGCCCACCAGTACAAGGGCCGCCAGCACCAGTTTATGCATGGAACCTTTTCCGCCGGAATATGAACGTCGTGCGCCAATCATTGTCTTACCTCGAAAAGCTGGGTATTTACCTTATTGGAGCTATTCCATACTACTTTTGTCGTAACGATGCCATACCCTTCCAGCCCATCTCAACGCCGTCACCACAAGCCGCAGGACAAGCCGCGCGTGAGCCTGCTGCGCCCTGTGGTGCTGGTGGGCATGATGGGCGCGGGCAAAAGCACGGTCGGCATCCGCCTTGCCCGCGCGCTGCGCGTTCCCTTCACCGACATGGACCACGCCATTGAAGAAGCCACCGGTTTTTCCATCAGCGATATTTTCGCCAGTTACGGCGAGCCCACCTTCCGCGAGCTGGAAATGAAAACCGCCGAATACCTTCTCAGCAAGCCGCCCCACATCATCGCCAGCGGCGGCGGCGCCTTCGCGCAGGACCATATACGCGAGCTGATGAACCGCGAGGCCGTCACCCTCTGGCTGGCCGCCCCCATCGATGTGCTGGTGGAGCGTGTTTCCCGCCGCGACACCCGCCCCCTGTTGCAGACGGGCGACAAAGGCGAGATATTGAAAGACCTGATGCGCAAGCGCGAGCCTTATTACCGCGAGGCTCAACTCGCCGTGGACAGCGACACCGGCCCACATGAAACGGTGGTGGAACGCATCCTCCGCACGCTTCAAGAAAATACGCCCGATGCCCTTAGCGGCAATGTGGAGGGGTTGATCGCCAGCCTGGAGGCCAAACATGGCGGATAATACGGAATCCCTGGTGAAGGTGAACGTCGCCCCCGCCTACGACATCCATATCGGGCCGGGAATCCTGACCCAATGCCCCGCATGGATGGAAACATCCCTCGGCTACAAACCGACCCGCGCCTTTCTGATTGCCGATCCGGCCGTCAGCACGCATGCCTCCGCGCTGGAAGCATCGCTGCAACAGGCGGGCATCCAGGTGCTTACCCTGTGGGTGGAAGGCGGCGAATCCTCCAAAATTTTCTCCCGGCTTGAACAATTGCTGGACGCCATGCTGGCAACCCGGCCCGACCGGCGAACCCCCGTCATCGCCCTTGGCGGCGGCGTGATCGGCGACATGGCCGCCCTTTGCGCAAGTCTTCTGCTGCGCGGCGTGCCGATGATCCAGTGCCCCACCACCCTGCTTGCCCAGGTGGATAGCTCCGTGGGCGGCAAAACGGCGGTCAACAGCCCGCATGGTAAAAACCTCATTGGCACCTTCTACCAGCCCAGCCTGGTACTGGCCGACACACACACGCTTTCTTCCCTGCCCGAACGCCAGATGCTCGCGGGCTATGCCGAAATCGTGAAATACGGCCTGCTTGGCGATGCGGAGTTCTTCGCCTGGCTGGAACGGCACGGGGCCGATGTGCTGGCGCGCAACCCGGACGCCCTGGCATACGCTATCACCCATGCCTGCCGGATGAAAGCCGACATCGTCGCGCGCGACCCGCATGAGAAGAAAGAGCGCATGCTTCTCAACCTCGGCCATACATTCGGGCATGCGCTGGAAAAAGCCTTCGATTATGATGGCCGCCTGCTGCATGGCGAGGCGGTTGCCCTGGGCATGCATGCCGCCGCCCACTATTCCGTGCGCCATCATGGCCTTCCGGAAACCGATGCCGCACGCATCACCGCCCACTACCGCCAAACTGGCCTTCCCCTCACATGCCCTCACCTGCCCGAAACCATCAACGCCGCCTGGCTGACAGAGGCCATGAAGGGCGACAAAAAGGCCGATAACCAGACCATCACCCTCATCGTACTGGAATCCATCGGCAAGGCCGCCATCGTTACACAGGCACCCGAATCCGCCATACGTCAATGCTGGCAGGAACTCGGCTTCGCCTGAGCGTCACGATTCTGTCACCACATCATCACAGAGCGGTCATAACGCCGTGGCAATAACACCGCATGGACCTACACCAGCTCAACCACATCGCACCACCCCCAAACCCCGTGCAGGCCGAACTTGCCGCACGCGGGATGGATCTGACGGGTTTTATTCGCGAACGCGATGAGACCTGGCGCCAGATCCGTGAGCAGCTTGCCCAAAAGCCGCTGCTGGAGCATATCCGAACCCTGCTGGAGAATCTGGGCATTCACCTTGGCAAAACGCCGGATGAACCGCGGGATAAGCTGACCGGCCTCTACGGCGCCCTTGAACCGCTGATGATCGAAACCATCCTGGCCTATGCCGAAGGCATGGCGCTTTATGGCCTGCTGGATACGGGCAACCGAGCGCTTGGGCTTAAACCGGGGCATATCATGGGTTTGCGGCAGGCTGCCACAGCCAGCTGCACCCGCCGAATGGCCGATGCGCTGGTGGAAGCCATCATCGTTCCCGCATTCAAAACCCATCTTGCCGGGTTGCCAGAAGATACGCCGGAAACGCTGCAATCTTTCGCTCATGCCATTTACACGCCAACGCCCGATGCCGACCAGATCGAGCTGCTGCGCGAACTCGAAAAACCGGTTCAGGAAGCCATGACCCGCTGCATGCGCACCATGAAAACCGTGGTGGACATTACACACGCCCTTCTCGGCGGTGACAGCACGGCCGAGAACCGCTACGTCTACCCGATGCTGCAAAGCATGAGCATAGGCGAAAGAAATTTTCTGGGCGTGCTCAACGCCAGCCTGAACGAACGCTTGTTCACCCCGGCTGAAAAGGCCTATGACCCTCTCCACCTCCTTCCCTGGCTGCTGGATGGACTCATTCCGCCGCTCGAAACCGCCGCCATCCTGCAATGCCCTGCTTCGGTGGGCGATGAGCATACCACCCGGTCCGTCCTTGCTCATATCCACCCGCATATCCAGCCCGATGACGAAGAAGAGCGCGACAGCGCAATCATCCGGCACGGACGCCAGGCCCTGCTGGAAGCGCGGCACATTCAGCAACTGCAAACGGACACGGCGATGTCATCAAGCTGCACCCCTGCCTGGGCGGAACAAGCGGAGACCCTTCTGGCAGAACGCCTCCTG
>WGMV01000015.1 GCA_016124905.1 bacterium | reverse complement strand
CTGCACCTGCAGGCTGATGGCCGCTTTGGTGATGGTGAGCGCGCCCGCGTTGTTGACAGTGAGGGTGTAGTTATTGTCGCTGAAGCCGTTCAGGTTGATGGCATGGGTGGTGCCTGCCCTGGCCGCCAGGGTGGCACCGGCGGCGATATTCACCGTGCCCGCGTCGATGACGCTGGCATCCTCCCCATTGGCCAGGCCGGTGAAGGTGACATTGGCCAGGGTGAGATTGGGATTGCTGTAACCATAGGCGCGGCTTTGGTTATCCACCGTGGCGGTGATGTTTTTCTTGGTGATGGTGAGCGTGCCCGCGTTGTTGACCGTCAGGTTGTAGTTATTGTCGTTGAAGCCGTTCAGGCTGATGGCATGGGTGGTGCCCGCATTGGCCGTTAAGGTAGCTCCGGCAGCGGCATCCACCGTGCCTGTGTCGATGACGCTTTCATCCTCGCCATTGCGGAAGCCGGTGAAGGTGACGTCCGCGAGCGTGAGGGTGGGGTTGCTGTCACCATAGGCCCGGCTCTGGTTGTGAACGGCGGCGGTGAGGTTGGCCTTGGTGATGGTGAGCGTGCCCGCGTTGTTGATCGTCAGGTCGTAGTTATTGTCGCTAAAGCCGTTCAGGGTGATCGCATGGGTGGTGCCCGCGTTGGCCGTCAGCGTGGCGCCGGCGGCCACATCCACCGTGCCGGCATCGATGACGCTGTAATTCTGACCGTTGCGGAAGCCGGTGAAGGTGACATCCGCCAGGGTCGGGTTCGGATTATTGTAGCCGTAAGCGCGGCTTTGGTTGTTGACCGTGGCGGTGAGGCTGGCCTTGGTGATGGTGAGCGTGCCGTCGATGACGGAATCGAGCTGATAGTTGGCGGCATTGAAGCCGCCGATACCGATGGTGTGCGTGGTGCCAGCGTTGGCCGTGGCCGTGGCCGTGGCGGCGATGGTCACGCCACCTGCTGTGATGACGCTGCTGTTTTCCCCGTTCATGAAGCCGGTCCAGACCACATCGCCCCAGCCCAGCGTGGGGTTGCTGTAGCCGTAAGCGCGGCTCTGATTGTTGACGGTGGCGGTGAGGCTGGCCTTGGTGATGGTGAGGGTGGCGGGGGTGGCATCGTAGGCAATGGTGTAGCCGACCGGAGAACTCAGTGTGCCCGCGCTCAGGTAAATGGCATGGTTGCCGACCCCGGAATACTGGTTGGCGGCCGTGTTGTAATTGGGGGCGCCGGTGACCACATCAAACAGGTTATCGCCATCGATCAGGCCGCCGGTGGCGACAATGCCCGTATCGGGGTTGGCCAGGCCGTAGCTACGCGTGATGTTGGTGGCCTTTAGCGTCACGGTGGGAGTGTAGGTGTAAAGCAGCCCGTTGCCCGTGGCCGGGAAGCTCGGGCAGGAACCGCTGATGCTGCAGTTGTAGCGTTTGAAATCATAGGTCAGGCCGTTGCGCGTATCCGTCAGTGGGCTGGTGGAATAAACCAGCCAGCGGCCGACGGTGGCGGTTAAGACGTCGGTGCCGCGGTTGTTGATGAAATTGCGCGCCGCCGACAGAAGGATGGAGGTGCCGCCGCCGGTGGCGGACAGGCGTTCGTTCAAAATGACATCACGCGTGGCGCGGGCATCAATGCCGAGCGCGTTGATGATGCGCTGGGTAAAGGTGAGGTCACGCCCGCGGAAGGCAAGGTTGTTGTAGCCGCTGAGTTGACTGGTCAGCGTCAGATCGCCGGAGGAGGCGGTGCCGAAGGTGATGGTGTTAAAGCCCGTGCCGATATTACCCATTTCCGCATCGGTAAGGTACAGGCCGGTGGAAGGAGCGCTGGTGCCGAGGCCCATGATTCGCGCCGCCGTCAGCGGCTGGATGTTCAGGTTGCCGGTGCCGTCCAGCGTGCCGTCGAGCGTGATATTGTCGGTCTGTAGCGTCAGATCGCGGCTGGCGGCATGAAGGGCTGCGCCGGAAGCAAGGTTGAAGGTGCCGCGTGTGGAAACCGTGGAGGCCCCCGTGCCGGTGAGCGTGGTGCTGCCGGAAAGGTTGATGCCGCCCTGGTAGCTGCGCAGGTCACCGCCAAGCTGGTGCGTGAAGTTGCCGAAGGTGATGTTGCCGTGGCTGGTGCTGGCGGCGGTGAGGTCCACATTTATGCCGCTGCCGAAGAGGGTATCCCCGGCGAAGATCATGTTGGTGGCGGCACTCGCCACGCTGCCGATGCTGCCAAGGAACGTAATGGGCGAACCGCTGGCGGCGGCGAAGCGGATGGTCTGCTGCCAGTTGCGCCCGGCAACCTCGAAGGCAGCTGCATGGGCGGCATGGCCGAACTGCACGGTGCCCCAGCCGCTGCCGATGTTGTTGAGCAGCGCGGTGCTGAGGAAGAGGCCCGTATTGATGGCGCCATCCCCTACCCCCAATGCCCGGCTGGTTTGTGAGGGGCGCAACACCAGCGTGGCGGCGCTGTTGCCGTTATTGACGCTGGTGGAGAAGGTGAGCGTGTTGCTGGGCGCCAGCTCCGCCGTGCCCGCGCCGCTGACAGCCAGAGCCGCGCTGCTGGTGGCGGTGATGGTGCCGAAACCGCGCAGGGCCATGTAGCCGCTGGTGGTAGTGAAGCGGTAATTGCCCGCCCCCGTGGCCAGGGTGGTGAGGTTGGCATTGGCCGCCGTGACGCCGTCGGCACGCAGGGCGGCGGAGTTGAGGGCTGCGTTGCCGCTGGTGGTGGTGATCTGGCTGCCGCTGCTGAAATAGACGCTGCCGCTGCCGTAGGCCCCCGTGTTGGCGGTGTAGCCCAGTGGCAGGGTGTAGAGGCTGTCCAGCTCGGCATCGGCGTTGAATTCAAGGCTGCCGGTGGTTTTGGTGAGGTCGCCTGCCAGGATGATATCACCCCGCGCATTGACAATGAGGCTGCCGGTGTTGCCGCCATGGCCTGCGGTGGCCACCGTGAAGCTGTTGGGCACGTTTAGCGTGACCTGGCCAGCGGTGAAGCTGAGCGTGTTGATGGAAGCACGATTGAGTTTGACCGTGGAGCTGGTGGCCCCGGCGGCGGCGCTATGGCCGAATGTCAGGCTGAGGGCGCCAGTGGAGGTAAGGATGCCATTGTTGGCGGTGTTCAGGCTGTTAGAGGAAATGGTCATCGCGCCGGTGGTGGCCCAGCTCTGGTTGAGTGTCAGGTCGCCTGTGATGTTGGAGAAATTGATCGCGGAGACGCTCTGATCAGCCCCCAGCAGATTCACATGGCGGAAGCCGCGTATGGTTGCCGTGCCGCTACAGGTGGGGCTTTGGGCGCAGGTGAGCGTGGTGGAGAGGTCCTGGTCGGTGGTATTGGTGGCCACGTCGCGACCGGTAAGGAGCGTCAGGTTGCGGCGATAGGTAACGTTGCCGTTAAGGGATAGTTCCCCGAGCAGCGCCACGTTTCCGCCCGCCGCATTCAGACCGATGTCAGCACTATTGTTAGTGGTGGAGATATCACCTGTAATGGAAAGATTGCGCATGGCGGTGAAATTGACATGCGAGGTGCCGTTGATGGTGCGGTTGATGGTGATGTCGCGGAAGCCAGAGACCTGAATCTCGCCAAATGTGCTGCCGTTGGCGGGAATGAAGGTGCTGCTATCCAAGAGCCAGTCGCTGCGGCCGTTGCTGCCGTCCTGACCGCTGATCAGGCGAAGGTAGCCGGATGTCTGCACCGGGCCGTTGACGGTCAACACCCCTACCCCGGCGGTGCTGCCATTGGCGGCGCGAATATCGATGCTGCTGGTGGAACTGGTGCGGAGGCCCTGCACGGTGATGTTGCGCGAGGCCACCATGGTGGTGCCGTTCTGGTTGTAAATATCGCTGTAGGCGGTGATGTCGCGGAAGCCTTGAATATTGACGCTGTTAAACGTGGTGCTGTTGGAGATGTTCTGCGCGCCGCGCATGAAGAAGAACCGCGTGCCGCCGGTCTGGGCGTAATTGGAATAAATCTCAAGGTCGGGGCGGTTGCCGCTGCCGTCATGGCCGGAAATCAAGGCGAAATCCGGCGCGTAGACGTTATAATCACCGCCGGTGAGGTTGAGATAGCCGACATTGTTCGGGTTGCCGTTTGCCGCTGAGATGGTCAGACTGCCTGCCGTCTGAACAATGGCGGCCGCGGTGAGGTGACGGAAAGACTGAAGCGTCACGCCAAGGTCGGTGGTGTAGATATCGCTGGTAAAATTGATGTCACGAACGCCGTTGATATAGAGCGAGCGAATCGTCCCGGCGCTTGCCAGGCTGCCGTTCTTGAATGTCACCAACTGGGTGCCCACGTAAAGGCTGGTGCCATCCCAGCTTGCATCGGGGCGGTTGGCCATGGCATCCTGGCCGGTGTAATAGCTGAAACGGTTACCGGCCTGCACGGTACCGTTGGTGGTCACCACGCCCAACAGGGCGGCATCGGTATAACCGGCCCACAACGTCAACGCGCTGGTGGTGCCTGTCTCGATGTTGCCAACGGTCAGATTGTTGCGGGCGATCAGGCTGATGTCGCCGGTGGATATCACGGGCGCAGAGAATGTCATATTGCGCCCATTGAGCGTCAGGCCGGTCACGTTGCCCGCCGTGCTCATTTTGCCATCGCCATATTGGAAGGTTACGGACTGGCCGCCATAGGTGAAATTCGTCCCATCCCACACCACGTCGTTATTGTTGCCGCTTGAATAAATACCGCCGGATATGCGCAGACTGCGGCCCGTCACTACCGGGGCATTCAGCGTGAGATTGCCCGCATAACTGATTTCACACCCGGCAGCGCAAAGGGTCACGCCGCTGTTGATGCCACTGGTGATGGTGGCCCCCGCATTGATGGTGAGGTTGCCCGCGCGGTTGGCGGTCAGCGTCACCGCATTGCCGGTGGAGGTGATGGCGCCGGTTGCTGTGACGGTGTGGGCCACGTTGTTGAGGGTGCTTTGCAGGTCAATGGCGCCGCTGGAATTGATGAGGCCGAAGGTGGCATCACCATTGAAGCGAAGCTGAATGGCCCCGGGACGGGCGGCGCTGGTGAAGCTTACCGTGCCGAGACCCCAGAGCTCCAGGTTGTTGACGCTGCCTGCGGTGCCTAAGCTCTGGCCGCCATAAAGGAAGGCGATGGCGCCGGGGCCGTAGGTCAGGCTGGTGCCGTTCCAGCTGAGGTTATGACGCACGCTGCTGCCATCATGGCCGGAGCGGATGCGGATGCCCGCCTGCCCGGCGGAAGCCGTGGCGTTGAGGTTCACACGGCCTACGTTGCTCCAGTTGTTCTGGTTGGCCTGGGTATTGCCGCCATAGAGCTGGATCTCACCCGTCTGGCCGGAGCGGATGTTCTGGTTGATGGTGATGTGGCGCGTGGCCCACATCTGCAGGTTCGCCGCGCCGGTGGAAGTGCCGCTGATCTGGGCGTTGGTGAGGATGTCCTGACCGGAGGTCATGTTCATGGTGCCGGTGCCGCTCCAGCTGATCGGCGCACCTGCGGCGACAGTGATGTTACGCGTGGCGCTGAGGGTCAGGTTGCCGTTGCCGGACCAGGAAATGGACTGGTTGACGTTGATGTCGCGGTTGGCCTGAAGGGTGAGGCTGAAATTGCTGCTCCAGCTGATGGGCGTGGCGACGGTGATATCGCCATTGCCAAGTAAGGCAGAGGCCGTGGTGACGGTGACGTTGGAGAGCGCGAGCTGGTTTTGCAGGGTGGTGACGTTGAGCACGGAAGGCGTGACAGTGATGTCACGGAACTGGGTGCCGGTCCAGCTCATGCTGGCGGTGCTGGCGGCGGCGGAAATGGTGATGTCGGTCGGGTCGAGCAGCAGGCTGCCCTGACGGCCCTGAGGGGCGCGGGTGTCGGCCGTGCCCTGGAAATCCAGCCATTGTTTGCCGGAGACCTCCACAAAGCCGCCATTGCCGCCGGTGGCGCCGCCCCGCGCGCTGATGGAGCCGTAAAAGCCCGTGTCGCCATCGGCCCAGACGATGATTTTGCCGCCATTACCGTTGGCGATGGCATCGGCACTGAGGTTGACGCCCTGGCCGATATAGGTGAGGCTGGCGGTGGCCGTTGTGCCGAGTCCCTGATAATCGCCGCCGATGCGGATGATGCCGCCGCCTGCATAACCGCTTGCATTGGCGGAGGCGCCGGTGAGCAAGCCGACATGGTCGGCGGTGACTTCGATCAGGCCGCCTTTCTGACCGGTTTCCAGGCCGGATGCATCCAGGTTGCCGGAAATCTCAATGCGGCTTTGACCGCTGCGTTTACCCTTATCCGCCGTACGGTTGCCCTTCACCGCGTTGCGGCCGAGCGCCACGATGCGGATGGTGCCATCCCTACCCATGACGGCGCGGGTGCGGACCTCGCCGGAAACCTGAATGAGGCTGTCCACCGCGCTGCGCGCCGCGGCGGCGGTGATCTCCACCCGACCGCCATCGGCATGGATTTTACCGGATTGTTTAATCCGCGCGGCGGTGCCGTCGCTGATGCTGACCTGGATGAGCTGGTCGCCGGTGAGATCAAGCGTGAAACGGTCGCCCGCGGCTAGGGAAACCTTGCCGAGCCGGGCCTCGATGATGCCGCTGTTTTCCACCGTCGGCGCGACCAGACCGACCAGACCGGCCTGCTTGGCCGTGATATGGCCCTCGTTGACGATTTTGGCATTGGGGTTACCGGGCTGGTCGAACCGCATGTTGCCTGCCATGAAATTGGCATTGGTGATATTGGCCGTGGTGGCCACCAGGCCGGCGGCATCCACCCGGCTGGTGCCGCTAAAGATCACACCGTTGGGGTTGATGATGGCGATGTTGCCGTTGGCGATCAGGTTGCCCTGGATCAGGGACGGGTTGGCCGCGTTCACGCGGTTCAGGGTCCAGCTGCCACTGCCGGGCTGAATGAAGCGGGTGGTCTCGTGCGGGGCGATGTCGAACCCGCGCCAGTCGATGACCGCGCGGTTGGTGCTCTGGTGAATCTGAAGCTGGGAGCCGCTTTGCTGAATGACGGCCGAACCGGAAGCAACCACTCCCCCCTGCGGATTGGCAAAAGCAGCAAGGGGGGAGCACGCCGCGAGTAGTAGGGCTGCTCCTGCTTGTAGGTGCCGCTTTGGCCAGTCTGTGAGGGGGCGCATGTGCGCGTTTGAATCAACGGTTAGGGTTACTGTTTCACAATATGACAGCTTCTCTAAGCAATGATTAAAATTTTAGTATTTTTGTTTGTTTTTCTTATGGATAGTCGCGCATCTTATGATTGATAAAGTGCAGGCTTTCTGCATAGAACACGTGTTATTGCCTCGTGTTTTATTAACTTTCGGGAGATTTTATGACCCAGCGTTTTCGGTATGTTACAGCGGCCGCCTGTCTTTTGCTCACCATGGCTCCGGCACTGGCGGAAACACGCGATGTGGGCGAGGTCAGCACGGCATTCAAGCTGCTTGGGCCCAATCACAAGATCATCATCACCGCCTTTGACGACCCCAAGGTGAAAGGTGTGACCTGCTATGTGGCGCGTCCCAAAACCGGCGGCATTAAGGGTGGGCTCGGCCTGGCGGAAGATCCCTCGATTGCCAGCGTTTCCTGTTCGCAGACGGGGCCGGTTTCCTTCACCAAACGCATCGATATGGATGAAAGCGGGGAAGAGGTGTTCGACGAAAGCCGCTCGCTCATTTTCAAATCGCTCGAAATCGACCGTATCTATGATCAAGGTAACGGATCGCTGGTGTATGTAGCGCGTACCACCCGCATCATTGAGGGATCGCCCGATACGTCCATTTCCGTGGTGGCGCCAATGGCGTGGGGCGGGATTGAGCCCGGCAAGCCCTTGAAAGACTAAGCGCGGCGACGCAACGCCTCGCGCAGCAGGTTCGGCAGTTCCAGCCCGGCACGCCAACCCTCGCGGGACCAGACGCCCGCGCCGATGCCGACATAACGCCGCACTAGCATGTTAAGACCGCCGTCACGAAACAATGTGGCGATCAGCACGGCGAAGGCCGCGCCCTCCACGCCTTGCCAGCGCGCGCCCAGCGGCACGCCGAAGGCCAGTATCAGTGCCTGAATCAGGCTGAAGAGCAGTGTGACCCGCTCATGTCCTGTCATCATGAACAACCGGCTGGCCATGCCGGTGGAGGCATTCACCACCCAGGCCAGCGCCAACAGGAGCATGGCGTTGTAGGCCGGGAGGTAGGATGGGCCCATCAGCCAGGCGAGCAGCCATTTGCCGAACAGCATTAGCAGCACCAGGCCGATGACGGCGGGTATGAAGGCCAGCCAGGCACCGAGGGCGAAGATCTGGTGCAGTTCCTGTTTCTTTTTTTCGGCATGAAGGGCGGAAAGCATGGGGCTGACCACCATGGTGGCACCCCAGCCGCAGAGCATCAGCGGCATGGTGAAGCGCATGGCGGTTTCCATCAGCGCGGTGGCGGCAAGGCCCAGCACCAGCGGCACCAGCAGCACCGGCGCACGGGAGCTGAAACCGGTGAGCAGCGCGGTGGCGAACATGCGGTGGGTCAAGGCCGCGGCTTCCCGCGCCAGGTGGGGTTCCAGGCGGATGTTTCGCCGGTAATAGCGGCGCAGGTAGCGCCAGAGATGCAGCCCGGCGCAGAATATGGCCGCGCAGGATTGCAACCAGACGGCCTGCGTGCCGTCCAGCGTGCCTACCGCACCGGCGGGCAACCACAGGGCCAGCGCGATGCCGGGAAGCAGCAGCATTTCCGGCAATTGCGGCCAGAGCTGCTCGTGCCTTGCGCGCAGCTGGGATGCGCCCAGGCCGATGATGCCGTAGGCCATGATACCGAGCGCGGTGGCCGTGGCCAGAAGCGGGGTATGGATGGGCAAGTCCTTCGCAGGCCAGAACATCACACCCAAGCCGCACAGAAGGCCGATGAGAAGATTGGTCAACAGCACGCGGCGGAAGGCGAAACGTTCCAGCGCCGCGGCCTGGCCCTCCCGCTGCTGGGTGAGGCAGGCAGGGATGTCGCGCAGCAGGGTGTGGTCCCACCCCAGAGGGCCGACGAAGCGTGCCACCATCCAGAAACCATTGACCATGGCATAAAGTCCGACATCCACCGGCGTGGCGCGATGCGCCAGCCAGACGAACATGGCAAGCTGCAGCCCTACCCCGCCAAGGCGAAGCAGCATGACAAGGGCAAAACCGTGAATCGCGTGGCGCGGCAGAAGCATGGTAATGGTGTGTTAAGGGTCCGTTTCTAAGATGCTACCCGTAATACAAGATTGTTAACAGAATGACAGTCGGCGAAATGACCGCCGAACATTGAACGGGGCCTATGCTGCAAAAACTGGACATGCTGATTGTCGGCGCGCAAAAGACGGGCACCACCTCGCTTTACGACTACCTGGCGCAGCATCCGGATGTGTTTTTGCCGAAAGTAAAGGAAATCCACTATTTCGCGCGGGACGAGTTTTACCAGCAGGGGCCGCGTTACCTGGAGGCCTTCTACCGGGACTATAAGGGCGAGGCGGTGGCGGGTGGGGCCTATGTGCACCTGATGTATTTTTCGCAATCGGCCCAGCGCATCCATGATTACAACCCGAACATGCACATCGTCGCTGTGCTGCGCAACCCGATCGACCGCGCCTATTCGGCCTATTGGTACGCACGGCGCAACGGGTGGGAGAATATCGACAGTTTTGAGTCCGCGTTGCAGCAGGAGATCATGCGGCTGCATGGAAATTATCAGGAACAGGCGGAACTGACCTATCTCAGCCACGGGCATTATGCCCAGCAGTTGCGGCCCTATGTGGAACTGTTCGGCGCGGACCATGTGCATGTGGTGATGAGCGACGAACTAAAGAAAACACCGGAAAAGGTGGTGGATCGGCTGTTGAAGGTGCTGCTGCCGCCAGAAAAACAGGGGCAGGGAATGACCCTCAACACCTCGTTTGAAAGCAATGCGGCAGGCATGCCGAAACATGCCTGGCTGCAACGGTTTTTTCTTTCCGTGGATGGACCGCATAAGCGCCTTATCCGGGCGATTACGCCCCAGTGGTTCCGCATCTGGGTGAGCAATCACATCACCATGCCGTTGCTCAACCGGAACATCGAACCGTTTTCCTACCCTCCGATGCAGGAAAGCACCCGGAATATTTTGCGCGAGTATTTTGCCCCTCATAACGCTAAGTTAGCGGAGATGTTCAACCTGAAACTGGACCATTGGCAATGAGCCAGCGCGAGGCAGTAACGGCGGAATGCAGGGCGATCATCGCCTCGCTCGACCATGCCATTTCCACCCGCGGCCTTCAGGATGTGGACCCGGCTGATTTGTATGACCATGCGTATGGCCGCTATGCGCGGAGCATGTGGCGGCAACATAAATGGGGCATGGCGCTGGCCGTTCCGCTGGAAGCGCTGGACCTGGTGTTTCCCGCCATTCGTCATGTGTGGGCACGCAGACGGCAGCACCCGATCTGCCTGGCGCAGGCGGGGCTTGCCTATATCACCCTGATGCCGAGCAAATTATTGCCCGCCAACCATTGCCTGATGCAGGCAAACGGCATGCTGGACCAGCTGATGAAACTGAAGACCGAAACGAAACATGGGTTCGGGTTCGGCATCCATATACGCTGGGAGAGCAAGGGCGGCGAAATCCCGCCGCTGACTCCCTGCCACACGCAAACCTCCTATGCCTATGATTTTATCGAGGCCATGCTGCCGCACCGGCGCAAAGACAGGCTGGAAGAAAGCCTGCGCGCCATGGCGATGCATACGACGATGGATTACCAGTCGTGGCTGGATGAGACGACGGGAACGCTGGTGACGGGTTATTCCTGCATCGACCGGCGCGTGGTGGTGAATGCGATGAGTTACCGCGCCAAGCTGCTGCTGAAGGCGCATGCGCGGTTTGATGACAGCCTGTTTCTGGATGCGGGGCTGGAGGCGCTGATGTTCCTTATCCGCATTCAACGGGCGGATGGAGCATGGGTATATGCGCCGGAAGAGCCGTTTGTGGACCATTACCACACGGCGTTTGTGCTGAAGAATCTCCGCTCCATCCTGCCACTGGTCAAAGACCCTTCGTTGAGACAACAGGTGCAGGCGACGCTGGATAAGGGCACGGCCTATTATCTCGCTCATCTCTTTGATGCCGATGGGCTGCCCAGGCCTTTTTCGGAAAGCCACAAGCCGGTGCCCTATCAGCGCGATGCCTATGATATGGCCGAGGCGCTGGGCTTTTGCCTTCAGCATGGGCATGAGGAGAAGGCACTGGCCATTGCCCGCTTCCTGAACGGGCCAATGAAGGCAAGGGATGGGCGTTATGTATTCCGTTATTATCCATTTCTTTCCTTTTTCCTGAAAGGAATGGCCTATTGGCGCTACGCAAACAGCGCCCTGCTACTCGCCACTGCAAAAGGGACAACCCATGGCAGCCACCGCCAGAAAAATTAACGCCAACGCCGCCAGTGAACTGGTGAGCCATAATTCCAAGCTCGGGCCGAAACGTATTCTCAAAAGCATCGGCTATGAGCGCACGGCGGAATTGAGCTACATCGTCAACCTGCTGCGGGAGAAATTCAACGAGCCGCTGCGCTACCTGGATGTGGGCACCGGGGATTCCGTGCTGCCGAGCTTTTTGCTCGCGCATAGCAAGTGGGACGTTTCCTGCCTGGATAAGTGCGACTGGGTGCAGGAGCAGTTTGATTACGCACGCCGCATCGGCATGAAGGGCAACCCCCGCCTGCATGTGTTCGAGCAGGACGCGCTGACATTTACGCCGGAGGCGCCGTTCGATATCATCACCAATATTTCGGTGATCGAGCACTTCCCCACCCCGCTCGACAGCGCGGCGATGAAGCATACGGCCAGCCTGCTGAAACCGGGCGGGCTCTATATCCTGACAACGCCGATGAACGAAGGCTACCCCAAGGAATTCTACCGTCAGGGCATGGTTTATGGCGAGAAGTCGGAAGGCGGGACCTATTATCAGCGGCATTACGACAAGGAAGGCGTGCAGAAGCGGCTGATCGAGCCGACGGGGCTGCGGGAAGTGTCGCGCACCTATTTCGGTGAATACGGGTTTCAGTTCGGCGAAAAATTCATGTTCCCCGCCATCCGCACGCATCCCTGGAAGGCGGCCTATAAATGGTCGGCGCCATGCTTTTCGCAAAAATTCATGGAATATCGCGATGAGCCAGTGAGCCGCGCGGATATGAAAACCGACACATCCTCGGGCATCATCCTTGTGCTGCAAAAGGACTGACCGTGTGCGGCATCATCGGCATTGCCGGACGCAAACCCACTAAAAGCAAGGATCTGTTGACTGTGCTGGCGCATCGCGGGCCGGACGGACAGGGGGAATGGAACGGCAGGCTCGGCGGCAAGCCGGCGTGGTTCGGCCATACGCGGCTGGCGATCGTGGAGTTGAGCGAAGCCGGCGCACAACCCATGCATAGCCGCAACGGGCGCTGGGTGGTGAGCTTCAATGGCGAGATCTACAACCATATGGATCTGCGCAAGCGCCTGAGCGGTGAGTTTCGCGGCCATTCGGACACGGAAACCTTGGTGGAGATGCTCGCGCAACATGGGTTTGAGGCGACATTGCCACTGTTGAACGGCATGTTCGCCTTCGCTGCGGCCGATCTGGAACAGGGGCTCCTTTACCTGGCGCGCGACCCGTTCGGCGTCAAGCCGGTTTATTACCGCAACAAGGGCGATGCGCTGGCGTTTTCGTATGAAATGCGCGCCTTGCGGAGCTTGTCGCCCTTCGCAGCGGAGGTGAATGGCGAGGCGCTGCAGACCTTCCTGACCCTGCGTTACGTCCCCTCCCCCGATACGCTGCTGCATGAGGTGAAGCGGCTGCCGCCGGGGCACTGGCTGCGCTTTTCACCGGCGAGCGGCGGGCTGGCGACCGGATGTTACATCGAGCCCACGCATGCTCGCTTCACCGGCAGTTTCGATGAGGCGAGCGAAGCCTATCGCGAGGTGCTGGCAGGCGCGGTGAAACGGCAGCTGATGTCGGACGTGCCGATGGGG
>WGMV01000014.1 GCA_016124905.1 bacterium | reverse complement strand
GGCCGTTTGTTTTAAAGATTTATGCGGCGCGTGTAAATAAGGCTGCGACTTCCACATGGTGGGAGCCGATGAACTGGTCCAGCGGCTGGGCTTGGTTGAGTTGCCAGCCGCCGGTGATGAGGATGGCGGCATCGCGGGCGAAGCTTTCGGGATTGCAGGAAATCATGGCGATGTGGGTGAGGCCGTTTGGTTTGGCCAGCTCGCGGCATTGGGCCTCCGCCCCCGCACGGGGCGGGTTGATGACGCAGGCGGTAAAGCGGGAAAGTTCCGCTGCGCGGAAGGGGCTTTTGAACAGGTCGCGTGCCTCAGCGGTGAGGCGCGGCAGGGTTTTGGCAAGCTGGCGGATATTTTCCACCATTGCCATGTCCAGCTCGGCGGCATGCACGGCCTGCCCCGGCCTGGAAGGACTGGGGGCCGCAAGGCTGGCCGCATAGCCGCCGATACCGGCAAAGAGATCCAGCACGGCACCTTTGGCGGGCAATCTATCCAGCACATAGCCGGTCAGCCAATTCTGCGCTTCGGCGCTGGCCTGAAGGAAGGCGCCGGGCGGCACGGGCAATGTTTGCGCGCCGATGGTGACCCGGCAGCGGCGCGGGGCGAAACTGATATGAGGCTCATCCCTGCCCTTCACCCACAGGCTGATGCGGGCGAGTTCCTTTAATTGCGAAATGGATGCGCCGATGGTCATTTCCGCCACATCTGATGGCGCGCGCGGCAGTTCCAGCACCGCATCCATGCCGTCGTCCAATTGCGTTATACGCAGCGCCTGCGGCTGAACATCCTTCGGCAACCCGTTCAACCATGCCTGCCAATGGGGAAGCTGCGCCTCCAACACAGGATGAAGGATGGGGCAATGGTCCACGGCCAGCACATCCCTGCTGCGGCGCTGATGGTAACCCAACCGGCGCTGATGGATGGCGACATCCACCCGCCTGCGCGAGGCACGCGCCATGGTGGCGATGGGTGAGAGTTCGGCAGAGATACCCTGCCTGGCCAGCGCGGCCTGCACCAGCGAGGTTTTGAAACGCGCAACGGCCTGCGGCGCGAGATGCTGCAACCCACAGCCGCCGCACATGCCGTAATACGCGCAGAAGGGCTCGGACCTGTCCGGCGAGGAGGTGATGATGCGAAGGACCGTGGCGCGGCCATGGTCCTTATGGTGGGCAATTTCGGCTTCCACCACATCGCCCACGGCAACCAGCGGCACATAGACGGGTTTGCCATCAAGGCGGGCAATGCCGTCGCCCTGATGGCCGAGTTCGGTGATGGTCAGCACGTGTGCGATAGAGGCCCCCTCACCCCTGCCCTCTCACATACTTATGCGGCTCCCAGGAGCCATGGTCCTGTTCGAGCCCTCAAGGGGAGAGGGAGTTTGGGGCAGATTATTTTTTCGCCCAGCTGCCGTTGGGCTGCTGCAGGTATTCACCCGGCGCGGCGCGCTCATAGAGCTTCTCGCCCATCAGGCGGGCAACCACATCCACCGGCTGGTTCTGCTTGAGAGATATCTTTTTATATTCCTCAAGGCGTTTGGCGTTGATGGTTTCCACCAGGCGCAGCGCATCCGCCGGGGCTGCCCCCACCTGGGCAATGAAGCCCTTGGGCGTTTCGCCTACCCAGCCGTTGGTCTTGGCTTGCTGAAGGTCCAGCGCCCAAGCCGACATGGGCACCATCAGCGCAGCAGCGAAGGCAAGGGTACGAAGCTTAGAAAATGTCATCTTTCTTCTCCAGCAGGTTCTCAAGATCTTTATCCACTTTCACACGGATTTCGTGCGAAATATTGATGTTCATGTTGATGACGATGGGCTCTTTCGGAGCTTCCACCCTCACGGTTGGCGTGCAGGCGGAGAGTAACGCCGCCAGCAGCACAACACTAAGAATTCTGTTATGGGTGGGGTTATTTTTTCGCACGGTCGAGTTGCTCCTGTACGCTTTGTTCAATGTTCCAGGCGGCGTTGCCTGATTTCCATAATTTCGAGTAGTCGGCATTCAGGTTTACATTAAGCTGAATGGTGGTGCCATCATAGACGTTGGGATTGTAGCCTTCAAGGCGAATGACGGCGTGGACCTTGTTTGGCTCGGGCGTGTCGATGCTGGTTTCCAGCACCTTGTAGTGAAAATCCTCCAGCGCCTGATAAAGAATGCCTATGCTCTCGTCACCCGTTACGTTTTCGGATTTGTAGCGGATGCGGCCATCCTTGCTGGCGGCAAGCTTGCCGCCCTCAATCTCAATTCCCTCAGGCGTCAGGATGATGGGGAACGTACCGGTCAGCTTGCCTTCGGCCGTGGCGGTTTCCTGCACCCAATATTGCAGAAGGGTTTGGATATCGAGGTTTTCCGCCCTGGCCGTCAGGGCCAGCTTGGAGCCTTTCTGCCAGGTCAGGCGTTTGTCTTCATTCTTCGTGGGGTCATAGGCGGCGCGGGCGGTCATGATGCTTGGAGAGAGCGAGAGGGAAACAGCCGTGCCGATGGAGTTTTTCTTTTTCGGCGTGGTGTTTTCCGTTTTCTCCACCTTGCCTTCACTGATGGTTTTGGTGGTTTTATCCATCACATTCTTGGCATCCACCCAATTGCCGTTGAGGTGCAGCGGCTCCACCAGGCCATCCCAGGCAATGCTCCAGGCGTCGCCCTTTTTCTCGGCGGAGAAGGTCGGCTTCTGCTTGGCGTCGGCCGGTACGCCGTACCATTCCATGCCCTTCAGCAAAATGGGTTTTTCGGGCACGATCATCAGCGTGGATTCGCCGCGCTGGCCCCAGTAGAGCTCATTTAGCGTGGCGCTCAGGCGGTTGTTGCTCACGCGGCCTTTCAGCACGGTTTTTATCATAGGTTGCGGCAGGTTGCCGATGCCGGGAATGGCCATTTTGCCCTTGGTGTAGAGCTCGCTTTCAAATTTATAATCCTCCGGCACGCCCTTGACGGAGATTTTGAAGGCGGCATCCTTCAACAGCGCAAAACCCGTATCCTTGGTGATGGCGGGTATCAGGAAACCGATATCGCCCTCCCCGCCGGTGATTTGAAAGGTGACGTCAAACCCCGGAAGCTGCAGCATGCGCGGCATCAGATGCGTTTCCAGAAAAACCTTGCCGCCAAAGGCATTGCCCGCCAGCTTTCCGGCAAGCTGAAGTATGGGGCTGCCGTCATCGTCGCGCAGCACATCCATGTCAAATGTCAGACGGGCCTGCTGGCCGTTGATGACCATGTCGAGCGTGCCGTCGCCAATGGCGAGGTCCTGCGGCCAGGCATCCAGCAGGTTTTTGATACGCTCTTCAATGGGCACGGGCGTGGGGTCTTCCACTTCGTCCACATCCGTGATGCCGGGAATAATCAGTATGCCGTCATTGTAAGAGAGGGATGCCGCGGCAGTGCGGATGCGGATGGCCTTGATCACGGGCAATGGCTCCCATTCCCATGTAATGACAGAGCCGATAAGGCGCACCGTGCCGGTGCTGATGTCCTCGAACTCAATGCGCTTGAGCCCGATGGAATGAATTTTAATCTCCGCTTTCAACTCCGTATGGCGTTCCAGCGCGGCGGCCATTTGCTTTTCGATCCAGTGCTTGCCGGTGGCGCTGGTGGCGCCCCACCAGAGAATGAGCGGCACGGATATCGTCACCGCCAGGAAAAGCGCCAGAACCGCACAGAGGATTTTTTTATACAAAGCCATAATCACGCGTATGTTTTTTGTAGAATTGCGTTTGCTAAAGGAATCCGTTAGCTTGCGCCTGCATTGGGTATACTGCTGGTATACCTTATGGCGCAAGTTCGTTACAACCTATTGTGTTGTTCATTTGGGGAGCACGTAAAAGTCATGCATTCGTTTGAAAGCTATCTGCTGGTCAATACCAACGTTATCCCCGTGATTCTGGTGAATTTCGCCATCGCGCTGATCCTTCTGGTCGGCATCAAATACATCTCCGCCGCCGTCAGCCATGTGCAGGCGAAAACGGAACTTTCCGTGAAAGATAACGGCGCATTCGGTATTTCCACCGCCGGGGTGATCCTCGGGGTGATCATCATGACGACGGGCATCATGACGGATGAAGCCTCGCTCGACCTTTCCCTGCTGGCCATGATGATGGCCGGGTACGGGCTGCTCGGCATCGCGCTGATGTTTGTGACCCGCGTGATTTTCGACGACCTGGCCATGCCGCGCATTAAGCTGCGCGATGAAATCCTTCGCGGCAACATGGCCGCAGGCATTGTGGATGCGGGTAACGTTATCGCCTCCGCCCTGGTGGTGCGCGCGGTGATGTACTGGGTGAACAGTTACACCTGGCAGGGCCTCGTCATTTTGCTTATCGCCTATTTTCTTTCTCAGCTTTTCCTCACCCTGGTGGTGCGCCTGGGGCTGGCTCGCTTCCAGCGCCGCCACAATGCCGTGGTTCAGCATCAGGTAGGGTCGGGCAATGTGGCCGTGGCGCTGCGTTTCGCCGGATTCCGCATTGGTACGGCGCTGGCCATCACCGCGGCTTCGCAAATGGTACCTTATGCCTATGATGAATTTCTGCTGCCGATGGTGAGCTGGCTCATCATGTCGCTGGTGATCGTCATCATCACCTCCGTGGTGGCCTGGCTGGCGGACCATATCATCCTGTCGGACATCAATCTGGAACTGGAGGTGGATTCCCAGCGCAATATCGCCGTGGGCTCCATGCAGGCGGCCATCCATATTTCCGTCGGCCTGTTAATGATGGCATTGATGTTCTAGGAACGGCCCTTAGGGCTGTGAGTGTAAGATTCCGCCGTGAATGGTTGATGTTGAATGCCCGACAGCCCAAGTTTTTTTGCCTGCCCTGCCCCAAGCGCCAGCGAGATAGGCCGCGCCGCGAAATCGGTGGACGTCACCATGCCCAAGGATGCCTGCCTGAAGGCGCAAACGGTCATCCGTAACTGGCCCGGCTATGCGCCCTCTCCCTTGCGGCGACTGGAAAAGCTGGAACAGCAAACCCAGGTGGCGGGAGTTTATTACCAGGATGAGTCACGGCGCTTTGGCCTCAAGAGCTTTAAAGGACTTGGCGGGGCCTACGCGGTGCTGGTGTGCGTGCAGCGTTACCTGCAAAAGAAACTGGGTGGGCCCGAAGCGAGCCTGAGTGACCTGCTTGCCGGGAAATTTCGTGACGAATTGCTGGATTATACCGTCTGCACGGCAACGGACGGTAATCATGGCCGTTCGGTAGCGTGGGGCGCCAAGCTGTTCGGCTGTCGCAGCGTGATCTATATCCACGAGCATGTGAGCATAGGCCGTCAGGAGGCGATGGAAGCGCTGGGCGCAACGGTGATCCGCGTGAAGGGGAATTACGACGATTCCGTACGGCAGGCGAAAACGGACGCGGGGCGGCATGGCTGGCAGGTGATCTCCGACACCAGCTGGCCGGGTTATGCCGACGTGCCCGCGCTGGTGCTGCAGGGCTACACGCTTATGGTGGAAGAAGCGCTTGGCAATATGCCGAAACCGCCGACGCATGTGTTCATCCAGGGCGGCGTAGGCGCGCTGGCCGCAAGCGTAGCGGGCTGGCTGTGGCACCGCTATGGCAAGGATATGGCCAAGGTCGTCCTGTGCGAGCCGACCCGCGCGGCCTGCCTGAAGGCCAGTTTCGAGGCAGGAAAAATCACCGCCGTGCATGGCGCGCTGGATACGATGATGGCCGGGCTTGCCTGCGGCGAGGTGTCCGAACAGGCATGGGCGATGCTGAACGGCCTCACCAGCGCCTGCATGGCCCTGCCGGACAGCGCGGCTATTGACGCAATGCGTGGGCTGGCGGCGGCCGAATATTCCGCGCAGCCCATCATTGGCGGGGAATCGGCCGTGGCCGGGCTGGCGGGTTTTTATATCGCGGCAGCCAACAACGGCTGGCGTCAGGCGCTTGGGCTCGACGACACCAGCGAGGTGCTGCTGTTCGGCACCGAAGGCGATACAGACCCCGAGCTGTATCAGCATATCGTCGGCAAGAGCGCGGAGCATATCCTGGCCGGGGCGGCGTGATGTACCAGATATTCGAACGCACGTTGGAAAGCCTGACGAATCATCCGTTGCGGCGCTATGCGATGGCGTCGATGATTTTGAGCGCATTGCTGCTGCTCGGCATAGCGGCGGGGCTCACCACGCTTCTGGTGCAGACGCGCTTCATCGCCAGCGGAGGCTGGGGCGAATGGCTGCTGGACGGGCTGGTGGGGGTTGGCTCCTGGGTGGCGGCATGGTTTCTGTTCCCCCTTATCACGCCGCTGGTGGCGAGCCTGTGGCTTGACCGCGTGATCATGGGCGTGGAGGCGGAATACGGCGATGCCAGCGGACGCGAACCCCACCTTGGCGCGAGCATGAAGGCCGGGTTGAAATTTTTCGGCAAGGCACTGGCGCTGAACATCGTGGTGCTGCCGCTTTATTTCATCCCACTGGTGAACCTCTTTGTTTATTACGCACTTAATGGCTATCTGCTGTCGCGGGAATTCCTGGAAGCCGTGCTTTTGCGCCATATGAGCGCGGCGGATGCGGAAGCATTTCGTCATCAGCGAAAAACCCGGCTGCGCGTGATGGGGCTGATTCTGGCCGGTTGCGGCAGTTTGCCCGTCATCAATCTCTTGCTTCCTTTGCTCGGTGTTGCCATGATGGCGCACCTTTTTGAAACCGAGCAAGGCCGACCACATGCCGACATACGATAAGTCCAAACTCCCCAGCCGCTACGTTACCGGATTTCCCAACCAGGCGGGGGCGCGCACCATGATGCTCTCCCCCTGCATGGGGCTGGGCAACAGCGTGGAGGAACGCAATGCCGCGCTGGATGCGCCGCTGGTGGGCGTGGTGAGCACCTGGAACGAATCCGCCCCCTGCAACATCGCGCTGATGCGCCAGGCGGAAGTGGCCAAGCTCGGCGTGAACGAAGCCGGCGGCACGCCGCGCCTGTTCAACACCATCACCGTGACGGACGGAATCGCCATGGGGCACCCGGGCATGTTCTCATCGCTCCCCAGCCGTGATCTGATCGCCGATTCGGTGGAGCTTTCCATGCGCGGGCATTGTTATGACGCGATGGTGGGAATCGCCGGATGCGACAAATCCCTGCCCGGTTTGATGATGGCGATGGTGCGGCTGAACGTGCCGTCCGTGTTCATGTATGGCGGCTCTATCCTGCCCGGTAAGTTCAAGGGCAAGGATGTAACCATTGTCGATGTGTTCGAAGGTATCGGCAAGCATGCCGCAGGCGGCATGAGCAGCGAGGAACTGCACGAGCTGGAAGCGGTCGCCTGCCCTTCCTCCGGCGCATGCGGCGGGCAGTTTACCGCCAACACGATGGCCTGCGTGTCGGAAGCCATCGGCCTGGCCATTCCGGGTTCGGCCGGGTCGCCCGCGCCTTACACCACGCGGGATGAATATGCGCGCCAGTCGGGCATTGCCGTGATGCAGGCGCTGAAACTGGGGCTTCGCCCGCGTGATATCGTCACCCGCAAATCGCTGGAGAATGCCGCGCGCGTGGTGGCGGCCAGCGGCGGTTCCACCAATGCGGCGCTGCATCTGCCCGCCATTGCGCATGAGGCGGGGATCGAGTTCGACCTGTTCGACGTGGCGGAAATCTTCCGCTCCACACCCTATATCGCGGACCTGAAGCCGGGCGGCAAATATGTGGCCAAGGACATGCACGAGGTGGGCGGCGTGCCGGTGTTGTTAAAGGCGCTTCTGGATGGCGGCTTTCTGCATGGCGACTGCATCACGGTGAATGGCAAAACCATGGCCGAAAATCTGAAGGGTATTACCTTCCCGACCGGTCAAGATGTGATTTACACCTGCGACAAGCCCATCAGCCCAACGGGCGGCGTGGTCGGGCTGAAAGGCAACCTGGCCCCGGAAGGCGCAATTGTGAAAATCGCGGGCCTCAAGAACCTGCGCTTTGAGGGCACGGCCCGCGTGTTCGAGAAAGAGGAAGACGCTTTGAGCGCCGTGCTGAACCGCAGCTACAACCCCGGGGATGTCATCGTCATCCGCAACGAGGGCCCCAAGGGCGGCCCCGGCATGCGCGAGATGCTCTCCACCACTGCCGCGCTTTACGGGCAAGGCATGGGCGAGGACGTGGCGCTGATTACCGACGGGCGCTTCTCCGGCGGCACGCGGGGCTTCTGCGTGGGGCATATCGGGCCAGAGGCAGCCGTGGGCGGCCCTATCGGGCTGCTGAAAGACGGCGACCGCATCGTCATTGATGCTGAAAAAGGACTGATCGAGGTGCAGCTGAGCGAGGCCGAACTGGCGGAGCGCAGGAAAAACTGGAAAGCGGCCAGGCATGATTACCAGAGCGGAGCGATCTTTAAATACAGCCAGTTAGTCGGCCCGGCACGCCTCGGGGCCGTTACGCATCCGGGCGCCAAGGCTGAAATCAAGGCTTATGCGGATATCTGATACGAAAAACTGTCATAGTTTCATGCCATAAACCCTCCACATGGAGGATTTTATGACGCCAAACGTATCATTTGCCGAACTTTGTCTGTCGGAAGACGTGGCCGCTATTGGCGATGCGCTGAATATGAACACCCATTGCTATGATGACGCGGCCTCGCTGCGCATGACGGGTGAAGAACGCACGGACATACTGAAGGACAGCGACTTCACGGAGCATGGCATTATCCATACGATCCCGCTTGATAAAATGGATGTCATGGGCGCGCCGGATGAAGAGGATATCGGCCAGCACCTGGTGTTCCAGTTTATGACGTCTCCGCCGTTTGATAGAAATGCACCCCAGGATGCCCATGTTTATGCGCTGCTGGTGGAAGATGATTATCTGGATGCACCGGAAAACTATGCCAACCACGCTGAACGCGTGGATATTCCGCAAAACCGTTTTTCCCTTGGCCTGCAGCTGCTTGACCTTGATAGCCCGGGCAATTTTGAAATTGCGCCTGTCGTGGAATCCAGCTCGGTGCTTACCGGTAAAAAAAACGTTCCGCCGGTTGAACTGGACGAGGATATCGCCTGCATTGCCAAAGCATTTATCGAAGCCAACACGGACCTTTTGCTGGAAGCGTGGAATGTATTTCAGGAACAACGGAATACCGGACAGGGCCGTAACATCGCCATTGATTGCGAAGGGCTTGATATGGTGGAATCGGGCCTTACGGTTGAAAGCCTGATCGACAGCATCATTCATCAGGATGGGCTATCGTCAGAACAACCGTATGTTGCCTAGCATTACAAATTGGTAAGCCAGCGAAGGAAGGGTTTCGCCCGCGCGTATCAAGGGTAGAATGCCCCTATAGGAGCTTACCCATGCGTATTTTACCCATCCTGCTCAGCACTGTTCTGTTATTCTCCAGCAACGCGGCCATGGCCGACCCGCGCCACCATGGCGGCCATGACCGAGGCCATGATCGAGGCCGTGACTGGGGATACCGCCATGACCATCGCGGCCCGGTTTTTTACGGATCGCATTATTACGGCCCGCGCCTGTTTCCCGGTGGAATGATCGTGATACGCGATACGCGCCCCGTCTATATCGAGCGCGACTATATCGACGCACGCCCCGGCGTGCGCTACATGCCACCGGAACCGGCGCAGGTCGAATACCGTGACGAGGACGAGGCGGACGGTCGCTATTGCCGCGAATATACCTCCAAAGTAGCCGTGGGCGGACGCCTGCAGGAAAGCTACGGCCAGGCATGCCTTCAGCCCGATGGCAGCTGGGAGATTATTTCTTAGCGCTGCGCGCTAAGACTTTTGTTGGCTCGCTTCGCTCGCTATTACGCCCGCATTAGCGGGCGGGCCCTCAATGGGCCAGTCGCGCGGTGCGCTCCGGCTTTTGTTGGCTCGCTTCGCTTGCTATTACGCCCGCATTAGCGGGCGGGCCCTCAATGGGCCAGTCGCGCGGTGCGCTCCGGCTTTTGTTGGCTCGCTTCGCTCGCTATTTCGCGCCAATAAGGCGCGGGGCGCAGTCGCGCCCAGTCGCGCGGTGCGCTCCGGCTTTTGTTGGCTCGCTTCGCTCGCTATTACGCGCCAATAAGGCGCGGGGCGCAGTCGCGCCCAGTCGCGCGGTGCGCTCCGGCTTTTGTTGGCTCGCTTC